>NZ_JBFRMM010000042.1:0-82316 GCF_041470465.1 Vibrio sp. 10N.261.55.F4
ATTTGTGTACGAGAGAGGCCGTCTTTAAAGTGTGCGAGCGCAAGTAAACGCATCTTCATCTGAATGGTTTTTTGCTGGCTCGCAAGCTTTTTGAAGTCAGTGTTATTAAGGCTATCCATGGCTAAATTTCACAATAATTCATCAATCTTAATTAGATCACATTTTTACTTTAATTGGTATAATTCACTAGCTACCACCAAAAACTTAAGTACGATATGCACCTAATCCTAAATGGCGACTAATATAATGAGTAAGCGTCAGTAATTTGGGATTATTATGAGGTTCTTTTTTGCACTGGTTGTATTCTTTTGTTCATTTTCTCTATCAGCAACTTCGTGGGAAAAAGAGAGTCACCCTACTAAAAATTCACCCTCATCAATTGGAAGCTATGCCAATGGCTGTCTAGACGGCGCGCAGGCTTTGCCTATTAATGGTTTGGGGTATCAGATCATTCGCCCTCAAAGAGAGCGCTACTATGGCCATACAGAAGCTATAAAGTTTATTGAGAGGTTAGGAGTCACGACCAGCGAGAAGCTCAATACTAATTTATTGATCGGTGATATTTCTCTTCCCAGAGGAGGGCGCTTTTCTTCAGGTCATTCAAGTCATCAAACAGGGTTAGATATTGATATATGGCTAAGGTTAACCAGTAAGAGGTTGTCAGAGAACGAATTAGCTGTGCCTAAACCTGTGAGCGTTGTGGATCTTACCAACTACAAATTGCGTGAATCGAATTGGACCGATGATCATTTTCAAGTTATTCGTTATGCGGCGAAAGATGAAAAAGTGGTGCGTATTTTTGTTCATCCAGTGATCAAGCAAACCCTTTGTGAACAAGAAAACTCTGACGCTAATGATAGAGCTTGGTTAGGCAAAATAAGACCTTGGTGGGGACACCACTCCCACTTCCACGTTCGTTTAAAGTGTCCTGAAGGCAGTTCAAACTGCATAGCTCAAGCGAGCCCTCCTAAAGGTGACGGTTGTGGAGATGAACTTGCAAGTTGGGCTCCAAAGACTGTTCCAGTTCCACCTCCTAAAAAAGTAGCGAAAACTAAGAAAAAGAAAAAAGTTAAAGTGATGCCAAGTCAGTGTTTGGCCTTGATATCGAATAAGTAATCCTGTTCATCGAGGCTTTTTACAGTGGTACTGCCACTGGTTTTTTCGACTCTAAAACTGGAGAAATATCACACTTTTGTCTAGAGTTTATAAACACGAGATTAAGAACATCGTTTGATATTAATAAAAGCAATAACGGTATCAGCAAGGGCGATGGCGAATTTGACAAGGTTTGGTCAGGGATTGAGTGTTTTGGGGTGAAAGATACGGCTTATATGCAGTATGCGAAATCAGAGTCTGATACCCGTCGATAGATAATTCAAGGATAAGACTATGACTATGATTTGTGCGAAGGAATTTTCAGAATGGTTAAGACATAGGTTCAACGCTGAAAGCTCGGGTATTTCAATTTCAAGAGATGACATCAATCAGCTAACAGGCAGACAACGTTTAGACCCTAGTTTCGTAAATGATGTTCACTATGAATTGATGCAGTATGGAATGGCATTTGTGACCGATACCAGCAGGGAAAACTTTTATCTTGTTCCTATAGCTCAATCAATAAACTGGCGAGAACGACTCGAATATCAATTTGAAAAAGAGCTCTTCTGCAATATTTATCCAATCGGAAAATCAGGATGAAAAAAAAAGGTTCAACTTATGGTTAAGTTGAACCTTTCTTCTTTTAGGTCAAGCCTTGAATGATAACAAACTTCTCAAGTAGCTCGTCATCAGTTTCAATATGGTTTGGGTCAGTGATGATGCATTTTGTAATCGGACACACTGACTGGCATGTTGGCTTTTCATAGTGACCTTTACACTCTGTACATAAATCAGGATCGATCTCGAAGATGCTGTCGCCCATAGTGATTGCACCATTTGGGCATTCAGGATCACACATATCGCAGTTTATGCACTTGTCAGTAATTAACAGAGCCATTATTTTCTTCTCAAGTAAGTCGCTTAAGTAAAAATTATTTGCCTGATGCGTTACGTGTATCTTGGCCTTCGCTCAAGTTACGCATCAGCAAGCCGTACTCTAGATCTAGATCTGCTGGTACAGGAATAAATACAAAGTGACCGTTACCTTTCGCATCGTCGACCGCTTCAGATTTGCGGTTTTCCATAACTTCTAGTTTGAAAACAACGTTACCTTTCGGTGTCATCATTTCTAAGCTGTCGCCTACTAGGAACTTGTTCTTCACTTCTACTTCCGCTAGGTCACCACGGCGCTTACCTGTGAACTCACCAACAAACTGTTGAGTGTCAGAGATAGAGTAACCGTACTCGTAGTTTTGGTATGTATCGTGTGTATGGCGACGTAAGAAGCCTTCAGTGTAACCACGGTGAGCTAGGCTCTCTAGTGTACCCATTAGGCTTTCATCGAATGGTTTGCCTGCCACTGCATCGTCAATAGCTTTACGGTAAACCTGAGCAGTACGTGCACAGTAGTAGAAAGACTTAGTACGACCTTCAATCTTCAGAGAGTGAACACCCATCTTCGTTAGGCGCTCAACGTGTTGGATTGCACGAAGGTCTTTTGAGTTCATGATGTAAGTACCATGCTCATCTTCAAACGCTGCCATTTTCTCTTCTGGCTTGTGTGATTCAGAAAGCAGAACCACTTCGTCTGTTGGTTTACCAAGGCCTAGTGTGTTGTCTGGACGCTCATCTTGAACTTCAATGTCTTGCGTTTCTACTTCTTGAATAGCAACACCAGTAGGGTTTGCTTCAACGATCTGACCGTTTTCGTCTTCTTTCGCTGCTTCTGTTTTGTATTCCCAGCGGCAAGCGTTGGTGCAAGTACCTTGGTTTGGATCGCGTTTGTTCATGTAACCAGAAAGCAGGCAACGGCCTGAGTAAGCCATGCAAAGTGCACCGTGAACAAAGATCTCTAGCTCTGTTTCTGGGCAGTGTTCGCGAATCTCTTCGATCTCTTCAAGCGATAGCTCACGAGATAGGATTACACGCTCAACGCCTTGAGTTGACCAGAACTTAACGGTCGCCCAGTTTACTGCGTTTGCTTGAACCGAAAGGTGGATTGGCATTTCAGGGAATGCTTCACGAACCATCATGATAAGACCAGGATCTGACATGATAAGCGCGTCAGGGCCCATGTCGACAACTGGTTTAAGGTCGCGAATGAATGTTTTTAATTTAGAGTTGTGCGGCTGAATGTTACATACAACATATAACTTTTTGCCTTGAGCATGAGCTTCATCGATACCAATTTGTAGGTTTTCGTGATTGAACTCGTTGTTACGAACACGAAGGCTGTAACGTGGCTGGCCTGCGTAAACTGCATCTGCGCCATAGGCGAATGCGTAACGCATGTTTTTAAGGCTTCCTGCCGGTGATAATAGTTCAGGTACAAATGGTTTTTGTGTAGTCATTGCTTCGTTCTCTAATCTGATCTCAAGTCAGGTTGATAGCACCAAGTGATATCAAAGGGGCGCAAATTTTACGCTAAAATGAGTTTGGTTGATAGCCCTAAAGATAGCAATGACATTAACAAGAGGGTCTAGAGGCAGATATAAGTGAGAACTTAGTGAGAAATAAGCTCAGATACCGTTAGCACCTGAGCCTATAGTTTGACTGATTAAGCGTTAGGTTGAGTTAACCCGCCTAATGATTCAAATAGGTTTGGAAGGAAAACACTGAACTCACCACAAAGTAGAGAGAAGTCCGCATCAAAACGCGCAGCTTGATCTTCACGAGGAATATCGTCGTTTTCGTCTTTGAGCTCATCACTGAATTTTAGGCGTTTGATGCTGCCATCTTCTGCAAGAATGAATTCAATACGGTCTTGCCAGTTGATAAGAAGTTTCGTCACCATCTTATTGGCTTCGATGTGGTTTTTAATCTCATCAGCTTCTAGTTCTTGTTTCTTAACTCGAACAATACCGCCGTCTTCTTGAATAGATTTTAGTTCTGCTTCATCAAGCATAGTGATGCCTTGTGGCGTATCACCTGATTTCACCCATTCTGTAAGAGTCGTTTCGATCGCTTGCTCTGGGATAGCTGGCACTACTGGCAGGCTACCCATTGTCTTACGTAGCAATGCTAATACGTCTTCTGCTTTTTTGTAGCTGCTCGCATCAACCACAATGAAACCTTCTTTTGGCATGATCAGCGCATAAGTAAAGTTACTGCGGCTGAATGCACGAGGAAGTAGATCAATGATGATGTCTTCTTTTAGGCTGTCTTTCTCTTTCTTTTTCAGAGGGGTACCAGACTCTGCCTCAAGCGTTTCTACTTTTGCGTTCAATGATTCTTTGATCACAGAAGCGGGTAGCATTTTCTCTTCTTTCTTTGCACAGATAAGAATGCGGTTTTCTGATACGTGCGTCATCATATCGCCATGTCTACCCATTGCGTGTACCCAACCAAACTTCTGTTTGTCTTGGCTACCACAAGGAGTAAAGCGGAATTCTTCAAGTTGTTTCTCTAGCTGATCTGCGTTGAAATCAATATCACGGTTGAAGCGATAGACTAGGCAATTTTTAAACCACATAAATTTTTCTCATACCTTTTTAGAAGTGCTTCATGATATGAGATCTAATTCGATTTGTCCCTAGCTCTGTATCAAAAGTTATAAAGTGAAATGTTTGAGACAGTTATATGAAAATTTGTTTTCAAAGGTCACAAAAGTGTCATAATTAACTCAGATAATGCAATGCGTTGATTAAATACAAAGGCTATTCAATTATGTCGAGAAGGATTCTGGTCGTTGAAGATGAAGCACCTATTCGTGAGATGCTGTGCTTCGTGCTTGAACAAAAAGGCTACCAAGCAGTAGAGGCTGAAGATTACGATACAGCGGTAAACAAGCTATGTGAACCTTTCCCAGATCTAGTATTACTAGATTGGATGCTACCTGGTGGTAGCGGGATAAACTTTATCAAGCACATGAAGCGTGAAGAGTTAACTCGCAACATCCCAGTGGTGATGCTAACAGCTCGTGGTGAAGAAGAAGATAAGGTTCGCGGTTTAGAAGTTGGCGCTGACGACTACATTACCAAACCGTTTTCGCCAAAAGAGCTTGTTGCTCGCCTTAAAGCGGTGATTCGTCGTGTAACACCAACGGCATTGGAAGATGTGATTGATGTACAGGGCCTTAAATTAGACCCAGTATCACACCGCGTGACCGCAAGTGAAGGTCCAGTTGATATGGGACCAACAGAATTCAAAATGCTGCATTTCTTTATGACGCACCAAGAGCGTGTATACAGCCGAGAGCAGCTGCTTAACAACGTTTGGGGTACCAATGTTTACGTTGAAGACCGAACGGTTGATGTACATATTCGACGCCTGCGTAAAGCACTTGAATCTGCAGGTCACGACAAGCTAATCCAAACGGTTCGCGGCGCGGGCTACCGTTTTTCTACAAAGGCTTAGTGTGGCTTCGCTACCCAGTTTACGGAGTCCTGAATGGTTGAAAAGTTAACCTGGAAAAAGCTGGCTTGGGAGCTGGCTTTTTTTTACGCACCTTGGGTTTTGGTTGGATGGATATTCGGCTACCTACCTTGGTTACTGCTGGCTGCTACGGTATTGCAGCTCGGCTGGCATCTACACAACCAAATGCGCTTGTCCGCATGGTTGTGGGATGAGAAGCGTCTAACGCCACCATCAGGTTCTGGGAATTGGGAGTCTCTGTTTAACGGTATTTATCGTATGCAGCAGAGACAGCGTCGCAAACGTAAAGAGCTGACCAACCTTATTCGCCGTTTCAGAAACGGTGCAGAATCCCTTCCCGATGCCGTTGTGGTATTTCGTGGAGAAGGGAATATCGTTTGGTGTAACAAGCTAGCTCAGTACTTACTTGGGTTTCGCTGGCCAGACGATTCAGGACAACCGATTTCTAACTTGATCCGCACGCCGGACTTCATCAAGTATCTTAATAAACAAGATTTTTCAGAACCGTTAGAGATGCCTTCGCCACTTAACGTGGAACGTATGCTTGAGCTTCGTATCGTGCCGTATACCGAGGGTGAACACCTGATGGTGGTACGTGATGTTACTCAGCTAAAACAGCTAGAAGGCATGCGTCGTAACTTCTTTGCTAACGTTTCTCACGAGCTACGTACTCCTATGACCGTACTTCAGGGCTACCTTGAAATGACGGAAGATCCAGACATGGTCGTTGGGCCTATGTGGCCTAAGGCTCATGGTGTGATGACTGAGCAATTGAATCGCATGAACAGTCTGGTCAATCAGCTATTAACACTTTCAAAAATCGAAGCTGCGCCGATGCATGAGCTCGATGAAGTGGTGAACGTTCCGGCGATGCTTGAGGTTCTTGAGAAAGAAGCGGCAAGCCTAAGTGGTGATCGAGAGCATAAGCTTGAGTTTGATATCGATAAGAGCCTACGCGTTCTTGCTGATGAAGATCAATTGAGAAGTGCTATATCGAATCTGGTTTACAACGCAGTGAAATACACACCACCGGGCGCGACGGTTAAGGTACGTTGGTACCAGACCAGTCAAGGTGCTTGTTTGGATGTATCAGACACCGGAGACGGTATCGAGCCACAACACTTACATCGACTCACAGAGCGTTTCTATCGTGTAGATAAAGCACGCTCACGTGATACAGGTGGTAGTGGTCTTGGATTGGCGATTGTGAAACATGCGCTTAGTCATCATGACTCACATTTAGAAATTCAAAGTGAAGTAGGTGTCGGTAGTCGATTCCATTTTACATTGCCAAATCGACTGACAGTGTCATGAGTTGTGTGACACGCAGGATGCGTTTACCCGTAAGCTTATTGTTAACATTTGCTTTGGTTAACCCAGTTCATGCCGATCAGGGTGTCGACTCACTGCCTGATTACGCTAAGGTGCCGGGTATTTCAGGGAGCCTATTGTCTGTTGGTTCGGATACCTTGGCGGGTATGACGACATTATGGATGGAAGAGTTCAAGTCTTACTACCCGAATGTGAACGCTCAAGTTCAAGCTTCTGGTTCTTCTACTGCCCCTCCTGCTTTAACGGAAGGCACTGCTCACCTTGGACCAATGAGTCGTCCAATGCGCCTACGAGAAGTCGAAGCGTTTGAAAGAGAGCATGGCTATAAGCCGACAGCACTGAGAGTCGCTATCGATGCGATTGGACTTTTTGTGCATCGTGATAACCCTATTGAAGGGCTCAACTTTCACCAGATTGACAGTATATTCTCAGAGACATTGCGTTGCGGAGCGACTAAGCCGCTAAATAATTGGCAAGATTTGGGCATTGACCAACCGTGGGCAAAACATCGATTCCAACTGTTTGGTCGTAATTCTGTATCGGGGACTTATGGATACTTCAAACAGAATGCACTGTGCGGCGGTGACTTTAAAAACCGAGTCAATGAGCAACCTGGTTCGGCTTCAGTCGTTCAGTCGGTCGCTTCATCCATCAGTGGGATTGGCTACTCGGGCATTGGCTACCGCGTAGCAGGTGTTAAGCTGATTCCTATTGCAGAGCACGGCTCTAATTATGTTGAGCCTACGCGTGAGAATATCTTGAGTGGTGATTACCCTCTATCTCGTTTTCTCTATGTGTATGTGAATAAGCATCCGGATAAACCACTTTCTCCGGTTGAGAGAGAGTTCCTTACTTTTGTATTCTCAAAGCAGGGACAAGAGCTTGTAGAAAAAGATGGTTATTTAGCGATACCGTCTGAGTTCGCAGAGCAAGAATTGGCAAAAGTCGGGCTCTAATTCAGGCTAAGACAAACTTAGAAAAAAACGTATGAACAGCTTGCGCGTCGCAAGCTGTTTTTATTTTGACTGTTCGTTATTTTAGCTGCAACGACCATTCTGCATTTTTCCAACGTTGTTGCTCTTCTCTGAGCTCATAATCAAGCAGTTGGTTTTGGGCCAACCAATCGCTGTTAGTTCCTTTCAATTCCCAGTTATCCTGTTGTTCAATCGTTAGAGTCACGTCTGGGGCCAGTGCTTGATTTCGCTGACGGTTGAGTAAGATAGCGAGTCTCAATATACGAATCAGCAGGGTGACTTGTTGCTGAGTAAACAGAGAAAGTTCCGGCAAATCTTGTAGTTTGAGCGCTTTTCTTTGATAGCGAACCAATGCTGATATAAGGCGTTGTTGCTCAGTATTAAAGCCTGGCATTGTCGTATGCTTAAGCAGATAAGCCGAATGGCGGTGATAGCCTTGGAATGCAATGCTTTGTCCTACCTCATGAAGTACTGCAGCCCAACCAAGCAGATCATACAGCTCATTAGTGACCGCAGTTGTCACTTGAGGCTGTACTTGTTTCAGCAATGAAAGAGCGAGCACTTTCACTTTCTCGCCATGAGTTACGTCTACATGGTATCGAGAGACGAGCGTTTCGGCAGTTCTTGTTCGAATATCAATATCTTTAAACCTATCCTCCATGTCATAAAGAACGCCTTCTCTCAGGGCACCATCAGAAAAATGTAACTCCTTGATGTCTAGCGTATCCATTGCTGCTGAAAGAATGGTGACGCCTGCAGCAAACACAGGCTTTCTCTCATCACTTAAGCCTGAAAGATTTACGGTGTTGGATGATGAAAACTCACATAAGTGATTCTTTAAATAGGACAGGCGTTGGGGCGTAATGAGACCATCGGTGAACCCTAAGCCAATGAGTACTTCTTTTATTGATTTCGTGGTACCAGATGAGCCAAAAGCGATTTCCCAAGGGGCTTTTGTGTATTCTTCAATCAATGGCATCAATAGACGAGTAGCTGCGGTATAAGCATCTGAGAAGTGTCGCGAAGTTAGCCCTTCGTCAGCAAAGAAACGTTGAGTGAAGTTGACGCATCCCATCGGTAAACTGCGCATAATTAGAGGAGTAAAGCCTTGTCCGGCGACGAGTTCCGTACTCCCTCCACCGATATCAATAACCAACTTAGATTCAGAAGCGGTTTGAGTGTGTTCTGCTCCGTTATAGATTATTCGAGCTTCTTCTTGACCGGAAATGATCTCTATTGGAAAAGGAAACAGTGGCTTGGCTTGCTCTAAGAAGTCTTTAGCGTTTTTGGCTTTTCTTAGGGTATGAGTCGCGACGACTCTGACATCATCAAGTTCAAAATCCGCTAGTCGTTCTGCGAATACCTTGAGGCACTCTAAACCTCGCTCGATAGCGCTTTCGGATAAGAAGTTATGCTCATCCAACCCATCGCCTAATCTCACTTTCTGTTTATGTCTGCTGACTAATTGCAGGTGTTGATCGAATACTCGTGCAACCACCATATGAAAGCTGTTCGAACCTAAATCGATAGCGGCAATACATCGAGAATGTTTGTTATCAATTAGCGGCATGATTTCTTCTCTTGTTTGTACTTCTTGCGAGCAAGTTTCTCCATACGTTTAATATAGTGGTAAGTGGAGAGTTGTGACGTCGGGTATTCGAGTTGGTTTGCTGGTGCTTCTATGTAAGGGTTGCTCATCGCTTGGTCTAGCACTCGAGCTTTGTTGCTGTCATCGAAATGAAATTCGGTGATATCGATAATGGTTTGCTTGATATTTGGATCTAAAATTGGAGTGGCGACTTCGATCCGATGATCGAAGTTTCGCATCATCCAGTCAGCTGAAGATATATAGACTTTCGGCTTTCCAGCGTTACCAAAGATCATCACTCTTGGGTGTTCAAGAAAACGATCGACCACACTGACAATCTCAATATGGTCACTGATGTTGGGTATGCCAGGGACAAGAGAGCACATGCCACGAATGACCATTCTCACTTTTACATTGACTTGGCTGGCCTGATAGAGCTTCTCAATGATCTCTCGGTCGACCAAATTGTTGAGTTTTAGAGTGATGCTTGCAGGCTTGTTCTCCATCGCGTTTTGTATTTCATTATCTATCAACTGATACAGACGTTTTCTTGTATTCTTCGGTGACACAATCAGTTGTTTGAACTGTGATTTTTGATAAGGGTTTTCAATATACTTAAAGACTTGTCTCACCTCTTGGGTCAAATCTTCATTCTCAGTGAGCAGAGAAAAATCGGTATACACGCGCGCTGTTACTTCATGAAAGTTACCGGTGCCAATATGGGCATAATGCGCCGTATGCTTGCCTTCTTTCCGTTTAATGAGCAGCAGTTTGGAGTGGACTTTCAAACTTGGGATGCCATGGATGACTTTTATACCGGCTTCTTGAAGTTTCTTTGTCCACTGAATATTGGCCTGTTCATCAAAGCGAGCTTGCAGTTCGACAACTACTGTGACCTTTTTTCCATTGTGTGCCGCATCGATGATTGAGCTAAGGAGTTTGGAGCCTTCTGCAACACGGTAAACGTTTATTTTTATGGCGGTTACCTTCGGGTCAAAGGAAGCCTGCCTCACAAGTTCAGTAATGTGATTAAAGGTGTGATAAGGGTAATGCAACAAGATGTCACGAGCTTTGATCGCTTCAAAATAGTTTGGGTAATGGCTGAAATGCGCGCACTTAATCGCGGGTAGAGGACGATTAACTAAATCACGTCGGTTAAGGCTTGGGAACTCAGAGAAATGTTTGAAGTTATGATAGCGACCACCTGCGATGACACTGTCATAGTCAGACAGTTTAAGTCTGACTTGTAAGAAGTTGAGCATTTCAGTTGGCATTTCAGATTCATAGATCAGACGTATCGGCAGTGCCGTTAAGCGCTGTTCTAAACCTAAAGACATCGATTCTAATAGGTTATTTTCATTGTCCTCTTGCAGATCATAATCGGCATCACGTGTCATTTTTATCGCAAAACAACGCAATGAGTCATACTCAAAGAATCCTTTAAGTAAGTCATCCAAACAAAATCGAACTATATTATCTAACAAGATCAAAGTTGTACGCTGCGAACCCGAAGTTTCCGGTAACTTAACAAATCGAGGGAGTGCTTCTGATGGGATTTCGAGTAAGACATATTGAGATGATGCATCACGCTCGATGTCGATGGCTAAGTAACTTTGTTCATCTTTGAGAATATTAAGTAACTGGCTATCTTCGTTCAAGAGAATCGGAGTTAAGTGTGGCAGCACTTTTTTCTTAAAGTACTTTTTTATCCAGCCACTTTGTTCTTCGCTGATTTGTTGTTCGTTGACCAGAAAAATACGATTGCGTACCAATTCCAATAGCAAGTCGTTATACAGTTCATGGAATTGAGCATCGAGCTTGCTTGCTTTGCTCTGCATTTTAGTCAGTAGGCTTTTCGGCGAGTTGGAGGTTAGCTGTGGATCTTGAAGTAAGATCTTTCGCTTCACATCAGCAAATCGGACTTTGTAAAACTCATCGAGGTTTTTCGAGTAAATACCTAAAAAACGAACTCTTTCGATTAAGGGGACTGACTTATCTGCCGCTTCTTGGAGCACTCTTTCGTTGAAGGATAACCAGCTAAGTTCTTTTGTGACATAGTCTTTTTCCATCGAGATGAGAATCCTTGAGTACTGGCTATAGAGCTGATTACTTTAAATTAGAATGGCAAAATTCACAAAATCTATGATCTTACTTTAAGAAATATGGCTAACAAACTTGTTATTAGTTTCAGTTGTTTAACGTAACTTGTAATATAATTGTCATCTAACGTACATATTATGTCAGTAGCTAAAAAAAGGTAGATAAACAGATGGCTTCAGCCCAATTTTCATTGAAAGAGCGCGACAAAAAAAGATGGTTGAAAGATCGTCTCGTCCGTTTTTCAGTGACATGTGGTGCCGTCAGTGTTCTAGCTGCTCTGGTATTGATCTTTGTTTACTTGGCGATGGTCATTTTACCGGTGTTTTCTGATACTGGTTTAGAGACAGACCAAGCCGTAAAGACCGTTGCTGTAGAAAAGCCTATCGCCTTATCTGTTGATGAATACGGTCAGCATGCATTTACTATCGAAAAATCTGGCTTGGTGCAGTTTTGGGATTTAGAGTCTCAAAATACACACTCTTACTTTGAGCGAAATGTTTTAGCCAATCCTGTTGCCTTCTCTCGAAATACCCCATCAGAAAACTGGTTTGCCTTTGCCGATAGTGCAAGCAACCTTACTTTTTTCTATCCTGAGTATAGTGCGCCTGTGCTGCAAAAGGGCAGTGAAGCCGATCCTAAAATTGAGCAAATCGATCTCCCAGAACCATTTTTAAATGATGAACCCTCAAATGGGGCGACGATCGACAAATTCGCGTTCTCTAAGAATGGACGTGGGATTACGGTTGCCGCGCAGTTAAGTGACCAACGAGTCTTGGTTAAGTGGTATCAGAGTGACCTTACTGGTCAGTATGTTTTTCAGAAGAGCCAATGGCTATCGGATAAGTTGGGCTTGCAGCAGCAACTGCTTGTCACACCTGATGGGCAAACCTTATACCTACGAGCACAATCGGATTTGGTTGTTTTGAAACTATCAGATAACGGTTTTGATGTTCGTGAAGTGATTGATCTTAGCTTAAATGATGCGAAGCATTCCGTGAAAAACATCGATTTATTGTCTGGCGCATACTCGTTGTTGGTTACGCATGAGGACGGACAGGTTTCTCAATGGTTCGATGTACTCAAAGATGAAAAGCGTAGCCTGACCCATATTCGAGACTTCCAACTTGCTGAACAAGTGCAATTTATTCTTCCTGATACTTATAGAAAGGGTTTTTATAGCTTCTATAAGAACGGCACATTACAAAGCCACTATACGACCAGTGAAAAGCTGTCGCTGTTCGAGCGTGCATTTGATAAATCACCACAATTAGCGGCTATGTCTGCCAATGAACTGCATCTGGCGACGCTGATTGATGGCACCATCAGTGTGGCTAAGGTCGATAATGAATACCCACAAATATCATTCTCATCGCTTTGGCAAAAGGTCTGGTATGAAAGTTACCCTGAGCCGCAATACGTTTGGCAATCAACGTCGGCGAATGATGACTTTGAAGAGAAATTCAGTTTAGTACCTATCACATTCGGTACTATCAAAGCCGCTCTGTTTGCGATGATGTTTGCCGTGCCGGTTGCTGTGCTCGGAGCTATTTACACCGCTTATTTTATGTCTCCACGCATGCGAAGAGTGGTGAAGCCTTCGATAGAGCTGATGGAAGCTCTTCCAACCGTGATCATCGGATTTTTGGCTGGGCTTTGGTTTGCTCCAATCGTTGAAACACATTTAACGGCTGTCTTCTCATTAATGATGCTATTACCACTGAGCACACTGTTGACTGGACTTGTTTGGTTCTGTTTACCGAAGAGGGTAACGGGTCGCTTCTCTAACGGTTGGCATGCTCTGATATTGATTCCGGTATTGGTGATTACAGTGGTTGCGGTGTTTGCTGGTGGAAACAACATTGAAGCCTTGTTATTTGGTGGTGATATTCGTACCTTCTTGGCTAGCTATGGTATCGACTTTGACCAACGCAATGCGCTAGTGGTTGGTTTTGCTATGGGCTTTGCGGTCATCCCAACGATTTTCACTATTGCTGAAGATGCTATTTTCTCTGTACCTAAACATTTGTCTGATGGGTCATTAGCGTTGGGTGCGACGGCGTGGCAGACGCTTATTTATGTGGTGCTATTGACGGCGAGTCCAGGTATCTTTTCTGCGGTTATGATGGGCCTAGGGCGAGCAGTTGGTGAAACCATGATCGTCTTGATGGCGACAGGTAACACCCCAATTCTTGACTGGAATGTTTTGGAAGGGATGAGAACTTTATCGGCAACGATTGCTGTTGAGCTGCCAGAATCAGAAGTGGGTGGTTCTCATTTCCGCTTGCTGTTCTTGGCTGCACTCTTGCTGTTTATCTTTACATTCGCGGTGAACTCAGTTGCTGAGTGGGTTAGACAAAGACTGAGAGATAAATATCGTGCGCTGTAGTTTTAAAGGTTTGCCTCAATGTGTATCAATGGCTTTTAGTGGCTTGACTAGCGTGTCTCTTGATCTTTGCAGCTCCTTGATTTCAGCACGCCAAGAGCAAGGTCGATCATGATGAATAAACTGAAGTCATTATTATCTTGGGTTAAATCGGGCTCTCCGTGGATCTGGCTTACGGGCGGGGCGGTGAGCATCAGTATGCTTTCTGTTCTTGGCCTAATGCTGCTGATTGGTTGGAAGGGCTTAACCTATTTTTGGCCCGCACCTTTGTATCAATGGCAAGTTGACTCCAAAGACTTATCGCTAGTGGTCGATCTTGACGAAACCGTATCAAAACAAGATGTATTGGTTGGTCAGTTATATGAACGAAAATACATCCCGATAGAGCAAGTTCCACAAGTCCATGACCTTTTGTCTCCTCAAAATTTGTCGACTGGGCTGATACAGCGCTTAAGCATCAAAGTTGCTAACAGAGAACTGTACCCTGCGGACTTTGTTTCTATTCTG
The DNA here is from genome assembly GCF_041470465.1 of Vibrio sp. 10N.261.55.F4. NCBI lineage: Bacteria > Pseudomonadati > Pseudomonadota > Gammaproteobacteria > Vibrionales > Vibrionaceae > Vibrio > Vibrio sp. 10N.261.55.F4. Next base: position 14,357 of record NZ_JBFRMM010000042.1, read on the forward strand.
GATGTTAACTTACGTGAACCCACTACCCCGCTAGATTGGGTTGTGATTGAACGAAGTCGAGGTGGTTATTTCTTTGGTAAGCCGGTGGGTTTTAAAACCGCTTCTGGCACCTTTGATTCGAACATAGACCAAAAGCTCGAACAAGGCTTGGCGTTCGCTGATACGTTACGTAAAGAAACGTCGCGTGTCGTGAACCAAGAAATTCGCAATATCAGCTGGCAATTGGAAAACCTGCGCTTAGAAAAGCGTAAGCTTGAACTCAATGAGTCAGTGAGTGATGAATACCTTACAACCTATACTCAAACTAAACTGGAATTAAACCGCCAGTTAGGTGAAGCCGAAGTTAAGCTTGAGCACCTTAGAACGCAACTTAATGTCGAAAGCTTGCTGGTTGAGGATATGACAGGCGAGCTGGTCGAGATCTCGCTCAGCCACATTCTGGATTATTGGTACCCAAATAATATGTCTTACCTAGAAAAGGTTGGGCACTGGGGCAAACAAGTTTGGAAGTTCTTATCAGAGAACCCACGAGACTCAAACTCTGAAGGCGGTGTGTTTCCTGCTATTTTTGGCACAGTACTTTTGGTTATTCTCATGTCGATCGTCGTGATGCCTCTTGGGGTAGTCGCTGCGATATATCTTCATGAATACGCAAAAAACAACGCACTAACACGTTTAATTCGTATCGCCGTGATTAACTTGGCGGGTGTACCGTCGATTGTGTATGGCGTTTTTGGTTTAGGCTTTTTCGTCTATACCATTGGTGGCTCGATTGATACGTTGTTCTATGCAGAGCGATTGCCAGCACCGACATTTGGTACGCCGGGTCTACTTTGGTCAGCACTAACCTTAGCGGTCTTGACGCTTCCAGTCGTTATCGTAACCACGGAAGAGGGCTTAACGCGTATTCCTAGTGCAGTGAGGCACGGTTCATTAGCGCTTGGTGCGACTCAATTTGAGACGCTTTGGCGCATTGTTTTACCGATGGCAAGCCCAGCGATTATCACTGGTTTAATTTTGGCAATCGCGAGAGCCGCGGGGGAAGTTGCACCACTTATGCTGGTGGGTGTTGTTAAATTGGCATCTAGCTTGCCAGTCGATGGTCAGTTTCCGTATTTACACTTAGATAGAAAGTTCATGCATTTAGGCTTTCATATCTATGATGTTGGTTTTCAAACCTCTAATATCGAAGCGGCACGACCTTTAGTGTATGCGACTTCATTTTTATTGGTTACGGTGATTGTTGGGTTGAACTTAACAGCCATCAATATCCGTAATAACTTGCGTGAAAAATACCGAACCTTAGGACAAGATTAGATGTTCTCGATTAATGAAACCTTGGGTTACCAAGCACCACTTGATGTTCACAATCTGAAGGATGAGCAAATTGCTATCTCGATCGAAGGGCTAAATCTTTACTATAAAGAGAGCCAAGCACTTGATGATATCTCGATGCAGATCCCGAAGGGGCAGGTGACGGCGTTTATCGGCCCTTCTGGCTGTGGTAAGTCGACTCTGCTGCGCTGCATTAATCGCATGAACGATCTTGTTGAAGGCTGTAAGGTTTCCGGGAAAGTGAAGCTTCATGGCAAGAACGTCTATCACCCTAAGGTGGATGTTGCGACCTTACGACGCCGTGTTGGTATGGTATTCCAGCGTCCAAACCCTTTTCCTAAATCTATCTATGAGAATGTGGTTTATGGCTTGAGGCTACAAGGCGTTAGCAACAGCCGAGACCTTGATGATGCGGTTGAACGCTCTCTGCGCGCTGCTGCGTTATGGGATGAAGTGAAAGATCGGTTGCATGAGAATGCTTTTGGTTTATCTGGCGGTCAACAGCAGCGTTTGGTTATCGCTCGTGCGGTTGCGATTGAGCCTGAAGTGCTGTTGTTAGATGAGCCGACATCGGCACTCGATCCGATTTCTACTTTGACGATTGAAGAGTTGATCAACGATCTCAAAACGCAATACACAGTGGTGATTGTTACCCACAACATGCAACAAGCCGCGCGTGTGAGTGACCATACTGCTTTTATCCATATGGGGAAGTTGATCGAGTACTCAGATACCGATTCGATATTTACTTCGCCATTGAAAAATCAAACGGAAGACTACATTACTGGTAGATATGGCTAACCTCTACAGAGGCGTCATCTAGAGCTAAGTCACTCTACAAAAACGGCTTTATTCATTTCTTTTAAGGAGCTGACATGCATTTTGGTCGCCACATCTCAGGACAGTTTAATGTCGAATTAGAATCGATCCGTACACACGTATTAACCATGGGTGGATTGGTAGAGCAGCAGTTGTCCTTTGCGATGCAAGCTCTGCATAAAGATGACGCGGAACTGGCCAAGAAAGTGATTCGTGATGACCACAAAGTGAATGCGATGGAAGTTTCAATCGATGAAGCATGTACTCGTATTATTGCGAAGCGTCAGCCGACCGCAAAAGATCTGCGTTTGATTATGGCGATCATCAAAACCATTACCGACTTAGAACGTATTGGCGATGTTGCCTCTAAAATTGCTCAAGGCGCGATCGAGATCCCTTCGACCAAAGAGCAAAAATTTCATGTCTCATTAGAGCCTCTTTGTCGTCAGGCAATCACCATGCTTCACCAAGTATTAGATGCGTTTGCTCGTATGGATGTCGATGCTGCGGCAGAAGTTCACAAACTTGATGATAAGTTGGATGCGGAATACGAGGCAGTCATTCGTCAGTTAATGACGTATATGATGGAAGATCCTAAGAACATCCCAAATATTTTACAGGTGATGTGGTCAGCTCGTGCGATTGAGCGAGTGGGAGACCGTTGCCAAAATATCTGCGAATACATTATTTACTTTGTGAAGGGTAAAGATGTACGTCACCTAGGCGATCAAAGCCTTGATGACGCACTCAAATAGAGCTTATCTTTAGAAGCTAATTATTGCACCAAGATTGAAATTGACCGTTGTGTCGTAAGGCACAAAGGTTTTGTTGTGATCAAAAATATTCATATCAACACCAGCACGTAATCCAAGCATTGGTGTCGCTTGGTAAACGTAGGCCCCGCCTAGGCTTATACCATGTGTTGTTTTCTCTTCTACTTCGCCTGAGCGCGTTTTCGTACCGTCATAACTTGCCACACCAATCTCAGCCTGAAAGCCGTGGCTTTGGTTTCTTCCAAACATGTTTTGGTTCGTAACAGGTTTAAATCAAGAGAGCTGAATAAGTCTTTAGCCATATCTATCCATGAAAGTTTTCTGCGCTATTAAATCTAATATACGTCAGTTAGATTAGTCAGCGAGGTTCTCTGGATTTATGCTGGCGACTATTGCCCTAAGCGGTGAGGGCGGCTCTCACATCAGATATCTTACTCGCATCTGTCACTGGGATCTGATAATCATCAATATTATCACTGCCCATTTGAGCACTTGAGTTGTTTTCCATTAGACTCGGCCTTGTCGATTTACCTGAAAGGTGAAGAGCAGGTACTTGGGTAGCGCTTTGAATCATTTTGGCATTCGCAGCGTTAACGCCAGCCCCCGCCATGATATCAATTCGTCCATCGGCTTGTTTGACCATTGCAGCCAATACATCGATACCTTGCTCAGCATTAGCAGCAAGCCCTGATGTCAGGATTCTTTCACATCCAAGCGTGATGACCTGTTCTAATGCTGCTTGGAAATCAGAGCTTTGATCGATGGCTCTGTGGAAGGTAATCCCAAGCTTTAACGAGTGTGCTTTGTCAGCCAGTTGTTGCATCTTTGGCATATCAATACTTCCGTTCGGCGCTAACACACCAAGGACGACCCCATCCAATCCTGCATTTGCACAAGCTTCAATATCTTCAAGCATACAGAGCATATCGTCATCATCGAAAATAAAGTCGCCTTGTCTTGGGCGTATCATAGCGTAGACCGGAACCGACGAAATTATTGCCGCTTGCTTCATCATTCCGAAGCTTGGAGTTAATCCGCCAAGTGCTAATGAAGAGCAAAGCTCAATTCGATTCGCGCCACCAGATAGTGCGGTATGAAGAGATTCTAAGTTATCGATACAGACTTCAATTTCGGTGTTCATCGTGTTTATCCGTTCAAAAAGATACTGATGAAATAATAGCAATCTAGGTGTGATTCTGAATAGATGGGGATAAGGGAAAATAGAGGTAAAGTTTAGGTTTATCGCTACCTCAATTATCTATTACAAGAGTCAGTCTAGGGGAGCGAGGAGAGGGAAAACAAAAAGCCCGAAGCGTTAACTTCGGGCTTTTAATAGGACTTTACTTCTTAACTGATTGGCGGTGCGCTTTGCGCTATTAGCTTATGCTTTATGTCTCTTTAAAGAGAATCTTCCAACCATTAACCCGCGTTGAGTTCGGGCTTAAGAGGTAATTACTTGCTTAGGTCGTCAGCGTGCTCAGATAGGAATGCTGCAACACCTTTTGGAGATGCGTCCATACCTGATTTGCCTTCTTCCCATTGTGCAGGACAAACTTCACCGTTCTTCTCGTGGAAGTTTAGTGCGTCTACCATGCGTAGCATTTCGTCGATGTTACGACCTAGTGGAAGATCGTTAACTACTTGGTGACGTACAAGACCGTCAGCGTCGATTAGGAAAGAACCACGGAAAGCAACGCCTGCTTCTGGGTGCTCAACATCGTATGCTTTGCAGATCTCGTGCTTAACGTCAGCAATTAGAGGGTACTTAACTTGACCGATACCGCCATCAGCGATAGCAGTGTTACGCCATGCGTTGTGAGAGAATTGAGAATCGATTGAAACACCGATTACTTCAACGCCTTTAGCTTGGAAATCTTCTAGACGGTTGTCGAAAGCGATTAGCTCTGAAGGACAAACGAAAGTGAAGTCTAGTGGGTAGAAGAAAACTACAGCTTTCTTACCTTTAGTGAATTCTGCGAAGTTGAAGTTATCAACGATCTCACCGTTACCTAGAACAGCTGCTGCAGTAAAGTCAGGGGCTTGACGACCTACTAGTACCATTTGGAATCTCCTAAAAAATTAGTTGGCCCAACACATCTTTGTTTGGGCTCCGTTTCTACGGGACAAACTATAGTACAATCGGTACTATAGAAAAAAGCGAATTAAATAGATTAAGTTAATCGAAAAAAGCGATGAGCTTAATCTTTGCCCAGTCCTTAGGTCTTAGGACCTTCGTGTAACTTATCCTACTCATATTACAAAGTAATTTCATGAATAAATGGCCAAGTCTTAAGCAACTTCACTATCTTGTTACTCTTCACGAAACTCGTCATTTCAGTGATGCCGCAGATCGCTGTTTCGTCAGTCAATCTACGCTAAGTAAAGGCATTCAAAACCTAGAAGAACTGATTGGTTGCCCGCTTTATGAGAAGAAAGATAAAAAGAGCCCGCTAGTTTTCACGCAAGCAGGTGAGCTGGTGGTCAAGCACGGTCGAGAGCTACTAGCGAAAGGACAAGATCTCGTAGAGCTTGGAAATCTATGTAACGGGGATGCGATGCAAGGGCAGCTGCGAGTCGGGTGTATTCCTACTATAGCGCCGTTCCTTTTGTGCGATTTGGTACAGGAAGCCAACCAGCGCTTTCCACAATTAAATTTGCTGTTACGTGAAGACACAACGACCAACCTATTGGCTGCGCTGCGTCATGGAGACTTAGATGTGCTGATTCTGGCTTTGCCTGTCGATATCGACAATATGGAAAGCCAAGTTGTTGGGCAAGACCCTTTCCGGATGGTGATCAGTCGCAATCAAGCTGATGGTATTCGCGTTCCGATTAAATACGATGACCTGCCAGACGAATCTGTATTTTTGTTGGAGAACGAGCATTGCTTAACCGAGCATGCTGTGTCGGCTTGTAAGTTAACGGATAAAGAGAAGATCAACCCGTTCACTGCGACGAGCCTTCACACATTGGTGCAAATGGTGGCCAATGGTTTAGGAACCACCTTTATTCCGCAAATGGCGATCGACCACGGTTTATTGGAAAACCAGAATCTCGTTGTGATCGATCCTCCTGGTCAGCAGGCCTACCGAGATATTGGCCTTGTCTGGCGACCAAGCTCTTCGCGTCGTGAGACATTCCATCAATTAGCGGATGTGGTATCTGAGCTTCTATAATAATCCGCTGCGACAACAATCCCTCTGAGCGGCTGAATTGGCCGCTCTTCTTTATATCAATTCCGAGCGTTACTCTACTTCTGCTTCTTCTGGCTCTACTTCTTCTTGCAGCTCCAGTAAATTGATCGCTATCGTGACAAAATCGCTGTCTGTAATAATGCCTACTAGTTCGTGGTTTTCTACGACAGGTAAACAGCCCACTTTATGTTTCTGCATGTAGATAGCCGATTCTTTTAATCCTGCACGCGGCTCTACCGACATAACACTTTTGTGCATGATGTCGTTGAGGGGAGTAGCAAGAGTAAAAGATTGAGCTTGTGGGATGTTTTGTAGGCTGGATTCTTGAGCGGCGAGAACGTCTCGTTGTGTGACGACACCTAGTAGTTGCCTGTCGGAATCGACGACCGGAATATGGCGGATATCAAGTGCTTCCATCATGTGCTTAGCATCGGCCAGTGAGTGTGAGCGCAATAGGGTATGAGGGTTGCGAGTCATCATATCTTCAACCTTGATCATACGAACCTCCTTCTTTTTTATTTGTTGCTATTACTATAGTTTTTTATCCAAAAAATAACTGAGATCTGACGCATTCTTGGGTGAGTTTTATGCAACTAATTCTTTAGCTTGAGGAGGTGAATCAGTCGCATTATTTTACGCCTCTTTACAATAATCCAGTGCTGTAAACCTTGCTATTGCGGCTCGTGTGCCTATACTAGCCCACTGCGAAATTTTTAGTCGTGTTTGCGATGTGTTTCTGGTAACGATTGACTTACCGTAACGATTATCCAGCAACTACGATTTATGATTCGTCAACGGCACAAATCTCATCAACTAAGACAAGACTAGACACATGCAAGTTTCAGATTTTCACTTTGACCTACCAGATGAACTCATTGCTCGCTACCCTCAAGAGGAGCGTACAGCAAGCCGCCTGCTTAAATTAGATGGCAACAGCGGTAACCTAGCTGATGGTTCGTTTAAAGACGTTTTAGACTTGGTTGAGCCAGGCGATCTTGTTGTTTTCAATAACACTCGAGTGATTCCAGCTCGTGTATTTGGTCGCAAGGCATCAGGCGGTAAGCTTGAAGTGCTGGTTGAACGTATGCTTGATGAGAAAAGCATTCTTGCGCATGTTCGTTGTTCTAAATCACCGAAGCCGGGTACCAAGTTGTTCCTTGGTGAGAACGATGAATATGAAGCTGAAATGGTGGCGCGTCACGATGCGTTATTCGAAATCCATTTCACATCTGATCAAAGCGTTTTAGAGATTCTTAACAGTGTTGGTCACATGCCACTGCCTCCTTACATCGATCGTCCTGATGAAGATGCAGATAAAGAGCGCTACCAGACTGTCTATAATGAAAAGCCCGGTGCGGTTGCAGCGCCAACAGCAGGCCTTCACTTTGATGACAAGCTAATGGCTGACATGAAAGAAAAAGGTGTTGAGTTTGCTTACGTGACGCTTCATGTTGGTGCTGGTACGTTCCAGCCAGTAAAAGTTGATAATATTAACGATCACCACATGCATGCTGAGTACGTTGAAGTGCCGCAAGAAGTGGTTGACGCCGTAGCTGCAGCAAAAGCCCGTGGCGGCCGTATTATTGCTGTTGGTACAACATCAGTACGCTCACTAGAAAGTGCAGCTCAAGATGCATTGAAGAAAGGCACTGAGCTCGTTCCTTTCTTTGGTGATACAGAAATCTTCATCTTCCCTGGCTATGAATACCAGTTGGTGGATTGCTTGATTACCAACTTCCACTTGCCAGAATCAACACTGATTATGTTGGTGAGTGCATTTGCAGGTTACGACAACGTGATGGGCGCATACGATCACGCAGTGAAGAGCGAATATCGTTTCTTCAGCTACGGTGATGCCATGTTCATCAATAAGAAAACAAGCTAATTTAAGCTAGTTATAAACGATATACATTAGAATTTACGGGTGCTAGCAGTAAGCTAGGAGTCGGGCAGGGTGTCTGTCTAATCTCTCGCAAGGAATACGCGACCGCTCCTCATAGAACCCACTAGACTGAACTTTTGTTTGGCCTAAGGTTCTGAATTAACAGTCAGATTGTTTCTCTGGCATATTGGAGGCTTCGTGAAATTAAAATACGAACTTAAAAAAACTAATAGCGGCGCACGTCGTGGTCAACTTCAGTTTGAACGCGGTACCGTTGAAACCCCAGCATTCATGCCTGTAGGTACTTACGGTACTGTTAAAGGTATGACACCTGAAGAAGTAAAAGACACAGGTGCTGAAATCCTATTAGGTAACACATTCCACCTATGGCTACGTCCTGGTCAAGAAATCATGAAAATGCACGGTGACCTGCACGATTTCATGAACTGGCACGGTCCTATCCTGACTGATTCAGGCGGCTTTCAAGTATTCAGCCTAGGTGCAATGCGTAAAATCACTGAAGAGGGTGTTCATTTCCGTAACCCTGTAAACGGTGACAAGATCTTCATGGACGCTGAGAAGTCTATGGAAATCCAAAAAGATTTAGGTTCAGACATCGTAATGATCTTCGATGAGTGTACGCCTTACCCAGCGACACACAAAGAAGCAAAAGACTCAATGGAGATGTCTCTTCGTTGGGCTGAGCGTTCACGTAACCACTTCGACAAACTTGAAAACCCGAACTCACTGTTCGGTATCGTTCAAGGTGGCGTGTACGAAGACCTTCGTGATGTATCCGTTAAAGGCTTAACTGAAATTGGTTTTGACGGTTACGCAGTAGGCGGCCTAGCAGTAGGCGAACCAAAAGAAGATATGCACCGCATTCTTGAGCACACATGTCCTCAACTGCCAGAAGATAAGCCACGTTACCTAATGGGCGTAGGCAAACCGGAAGACTTGGTTGAAGGTGTTCGTCGTGGTATCGACATGTTTGACTGTGTAATGCCAACGCGAAATGCACGTAACGGCCACCTGTTTGTGACTGAAGGTGTGATCAAGATCCGTAATGCGAAGCATAAAACCGATACAACACCACTAGATTCAGAGTGTGACTGTTACACTTGTAAGAACTACAGCAAGTCGTACTTACACCATTTGGATCGTTGTAACGAAATCCTAGGTGCTCGACTGAACACGATTCATAACCTGCGTTTCTATCAACGAGTAATGTCAGACATTCGTCAGTCTATCGATGAAGACCGCTTTGAAGAGTTCGTTGCAGAGTTCTACGCAAGAATGGGGCGTGAAGTGCCACCACTAGGTAAAGAATCTTAGTATTTCTTTTTTGCGAGCCCTATCTCTCTTCCGAGTGATGGGGCTTGAAAATAAAGGGATGCGACCCAATTAGACAAACAATTACGAAAATATAATAGAGGATGTTTTAAATGTTTATTTCTCAAGCTCACGCAGCAGCAGAAGGTGCACCAGCAGGCGGCGGTTTCGAAATGCTTATCATGCTAGGTATGTTCGCTGTGATCTTCTACTTCATGATCTACCGTCCACAAGCTAAGCGTGTTAAAGAGCACAAGAACCTTATGTCTTCTATGGGCAAAGGCGATGAAGTTCTTACAAGCGGCGGCCTAATCGGCAAGATCACTAAGATTGCAGAAGACAGCGACTACGTTGCTATCGAACTGAATGCAAACAACGAAGTAGTTATCAAGAAAGACTTCGTTACAGCAGTGCTACCAAAAGGTACTCTGAAATCTCTATAAACAGCTAGAGGATCCTCGCTGTGCTAAACCGTTACCCGTTATGGAAGTACCTGATGGTGGTGTTTACTATCGCCATCGCTGCGTTGTACGCACTTCCGAATATATACGGTGAAGATCCGGCAGTTCAAGTTACAGGGGCGCGCGGCGCCTCTGTAGATATGTCTACGCTGGATGCTGTCACCAATGCTCTTGAAGCTGAAAACCTTTCTACTAAATCCGTTGCTCTAGAAAACGGTTCCATTCTTGTTCGCTTTAACGATACAGACTCTCAAATTAGTGCTCGTGATGTCATCACTGAAGCATTAGATGAAGACGTAATCGTTGCTTTAAACTTAGCTGCTTCAACTCCTGATTGGCTTGAATCTATTGGTGCTGCACCAATGAAGCTTGGTCTTGACCTACGTGGTGGTGTTCACTTCTTGATGGAAGTGGATATGGACGCTGCGATGCAAAAGCTGGTTGGCCAACAAGAAGAAGCGTTCCGTAGCGAACTTCGTGAAGAAAAAATCCGTTACCGTGCAATTCGCCCATCTGGTAAAGATGCGGTTGAAGTGATTCTACGTAACGCCGAGCAGCTTGCTGAAGCGAAATCGCTACTGCAATCTAAGCACCAAGACATGACGTTTGTAGATTCTGAATCTAATGGTCGTTTTTCTTTGGTTGCTAGCTTCACAGAGGCTCGTCTTCAAGAAATCCGCAACTATGCGGTAGAGCAAAACATTACCATTCTACGTAACCGTGTTAACGAACTTGGTGTTGCTGAACCTTTGGTTCAACGTCAAGGCTCTAGCCGTATCGTAGTGGAATTGCCTGGTGTTCAAGACACGGCTCGCGCTAAAGAAATTCTTGGTGCTACCGCGACGCTTGAGTTCCGTGAAGTGGATAGCAGTGCTGACTTAGCCGCTGCCGCTTCTGGTCGTGCCCCTGCGGGTAGCGAAATCAAGCAAGATCGTGATGGTCGTCCTGTGGTACTTAAGAAGCGCGTTATTCTAGGCGGCTCAAGTATTACTGATGCAAGCTCAAGTGTTGATGAATATGGTCGCCCTCAAGTTAACATCTCGCTAGACAGCGAAGGTGGCAGCAAGATGTCTGCGTTCTCTCGTCAGAATATCGGTAAGCTAATGGCGACGGTATTTGCAGAGTACAAAGACAGCGGTCGTAAAACACCTGAAGGCCGAGTGATCTTGAGTAAGCACGAAGAAGTGATTAACCAAGCGACGATTCAATCTGCACTTGGTCGTAACTTCCGTATTACTGGTATTGATTCAACAGCTGAAGCTCATAACTTGGCACTTCTACTTCGTGCTGGTGCATTGATTGCGCCTATCTCGATTGTAGAAGAACGTACCATTGGTCCATCTATGGGGCAGCAAAACATCGATATGGGTATCATGGCGATGGTTTGGGGTATGGCTGCGGTTATGTTATTCACGCTGCTTTACTACCGTAGCTTTGGTCTGATTGCGAACGTTGCGCTAATGGCTAACTTGGTGTTGATTATCGGTGTGATGTCGATGATCCCGGGGGCTACCATGACCCTGCCAGGTATTGCCGGTATCGTATTAACGGTCGGTATGGCGGTCGATGCGAACGTTCTGATCTTTGAGCGTATACGTGAAGAGCTTCGAGATGGACGCAGTCCACAACAAGCGATTCACCAAGGTTACGCGAACGCATTCAGCACAATCGCCGATGCCAACATCACCACACTACTAACAGCAATCATTCTATTTGCTGTGGGTACGGGTGCTATCAAAGGCTTCGCGGTAACGCTGTCTATCGGTATCTTGACTTCAATGTTTACAGCTATTATCGGAACACGTTGTATCGTGAACCTGATGTATGGCGGCAAACGCGTTAAAAAACTGTCGATCTAAGGCTAGGAATTAATATGTTTCAGATTCTAAAAGCAGACAAAATGATCGACTTTATGCGTTGGTCAAAGGTTGCCTTTGTTTTTTCTATCTTGATGATTGGTACTGCTATCTTCACCCTAACAACGAAATCGTTGAACTGGGGTCTAGATTTTACTGGCGGTACTCTGATTGAAGTTGGTTTTGAACAACCGGCACACCTTCCTGATATTCGTAGTGCACTAGAAGCCGAAGGCTTTGGTGATGCAACGGTACAGAACTTCGGTTCAGCTCGTGATGTGATGGTTCGTTTACGTCCACGTGATGGCGTAGCGGGCGAAACGCTTGGTAACCAAATCCTTTCTGCTATTGAGAATGGTACTGGTGAGCAAGTTGAAATGCGTCGTATCGAGTTCGTTGGTCCTAACGTGGGTGACGAATTAACAGAAGCGGGTGGCCTTGCTATTCTAGTTTCTCTTATCTGTATCTTGATCTACGTATCAGTGCGATTTGAATGGCGTTTGGCTGCGGGTGCAGTATTAGCACTGGCGCACGACGTTATCATCACTCTGGGTGTGTTCTCTCTAATGCAAATTGAGGTCGACCTTACCATCGTAGCAGCCTTGCTAACGGTCGTCGGTTACTCCCTCAACGATACCATTGTTGTATTCGACCGTATCCGTGAGAACTTCCGTAAGATGCGTAAGGGTGAAGCACCTGAAGTACTGAACAGCTCAATCACACAAACATTGAGCCGTACATTGATCACTTCTGGTACCACGTTATTCGTAGTTATCGCACTGTTCGTTCAGGGCGGCGCTATGATTCACGGCTTCGCGACTGCACTTCTACTGGGTATTACGGTTGGTACTTACTCTTCTATCTACGTTGCATCTGCACTGGCTATGAAGTTAGGTATTACGCGTGAACACCTAATGCCACCACAAGTGGACAAAGAAGGTGAAGAGTTTGACGAGATGCCTTAGGCCTTGGCTTAATAAGTTTCGCTAAACCAAAAAAACCGCTAGGCAACTAGCGGTTTTTTTACGTCTGTATTCTAGGGAAGCTCAATACAATTTAGCGTTGAAGTATGTTGAACTTCATTTCACTAAGAGACATCCTGATCGTATCTCGTATCTCGTATCTCGTATCTCGTATCTCGTATCTCGTATCTCGTATCTCGTATCTCGTATCGCAGATACAAAAAAGCCTCGCTATAGCTATATAGCGAGGCTTTGGAATTTTTATGCGCCCTTAAAATAGGGAGCGTTAACGTAAGGTCTGAATTACTTCAGCATACCTTCGTTAGCGTTCTCACGAACGTGCTTAAGAATAGACTTAACACCACGTGCGCTTGAAGCAACAACATTACCAGAAGTCATGTAATCAGTACCGCCGGCAAAGTCAGTCATGATAGCACCAGCTTCACGAGCGATTAGATCGCCAGCTGCTAGATCCCATGGCTTAAGGCCAAGTTCTAGGTAACCATCAACACGGCCAGCTGCTAGGTAACATAGGTCAAGAGCAGGAGAACCTGTACGACGGAAATCAGCACAGTCGATGAATAGACCAGAGATGATCTTCATGAAAGATTCAGAGTGTTGTTTTTGCTTGAATGGGAAACCAGTCGCTAGAACAGTACCTTGAAGGTCTTTTAGTTGAGTAACACGCATACGAGCGTTGTTAAGTTGAGCGCCAGCGCCACGTTGAGCTGTGAATAGCTCGTTTAGCATTGGGTCATAAACACAAGCAACTTCTGTACGACCGTTCATGCGAACAGCGATAGATACAGAGAAGTGAGGGAAACCTTTTACAAAGTTGTTGGTGCCATCCAGTGGGTCAACGATCCATTGTACATCAGAGTCTTTACCTTCAGTCAGGCCTTTCTCTTCAGAAATAATGCTGTGCTCTGGGTAAGATGCTTTGATTGTCTCAATGATCATGTACTCAGCTTCTTGAGCAATGTTAGTAACGTAATCGTTGTTACCTTTTAGAGACGATTCGATCTTATCAGTTGTTTCTAGAGATTTAGCAATATGGTTGCCAGCTTTACGCGCAGCGCGTATCGCAATGTTTAGCATTGGATGCATATGGTTTTTCCCACAAGATGTTAAAGAACAATTTAAAGCGGCGGCGAGTATACCAAAGTTTTACCAAAAGGGAAGTGGTTATTTTTTGAACTCTTGGTTTCACATTACGCGAAGGGTCTGACCATTTTACTTTGCTATGTGTTAATATCTCGCGATTATTTTTAAAGTGGTGTCATATAGCATGTTAGACAATGTAAAAGTCGTTCTGGTTGGTACGTCTCATTCGGGAAATATCGGATCAGCAGCTCGCGCAATGAAAGTGATGGGTTTGAGTCAATTAGTTCTTGTAGACCCTCAATGTGAAGTTGACGAGCAGACCTTAGCACTGGCTGCGGGTGCAGGTGACATCGCAGAAAACGCGACTATCGTTTCTACATTAGACGAAGCCGTAAAAGACTGTGGTTTGGTGGTTGGTTCGAGTGCACGTTCACGTACGCTTGAATGGCCAATGCTTGAGCCTCGTGAGTGTGGACAAAAGTTTGCGATTGAAGGTCAAAAGCACCCAGTCGCATTAGTGTTCGGCCGTGAACGTACTGGCTTGACTAACGATGAGCTTCAGAAGTGCCACTTCCATGTATGTATCCCAGCTAACCCTGAATACAGCTCGCTAAACCTAGCAATGGCAGTGCAGACTCTGAGCTACGAAGTGCGTGTAGCTCACCTTGATATGGTCGCTAGCCAATATCAGCCACAGCAACAAGATGAGTACCCTCGTCACGAAGAACTAGAAATGTTCTATGAGCACCTTGAAAAAGTGATCATTGATACCCAATTTATCTCTAAGGATAAGCCAGGTCAGGTGATGAATAAACTACGTCGTCTGTTCAGTCGAGCTCGTCCAGAGTTGCAAGAGATCAACACTCTACGCGGCATTTTGACTTCAATTGAGAAGAGCAAAAACGACAAATAAAAACCACACAAACCCTAAGGGTGAATACTTGACTAAAATAGTCAACTAAATACTTGACCAATTTAGTCAGGTATGGGAAGATTCCAACCACATAAACAATGTGGATTCGGTGTGATATGAAACTTACATCTAAAGGAAGATATGCGGTAACAGCTATGCTAGATGTAGCACTGCATTCGCAAAAAAGCCCAGTTCCTCTGGCTGATATTTCAGAGCGACAGGGCATCTCATTATCTTACTTAGAACAGCTATTTTCTAAGTTACGTAAAGCTGGCTTAGTTGCTAGTGTTCGTGGTCCTGGCGGTGGTTACCGTTTAGGTGCTGAAGCGAGCGACATCGCTGTCGGAACTGTAATTGCTGCAGTAGACGAATCAGTTGATGCAACTAAGTGTCACGGTCGAGCAGATTGCCAAGGTGGTAGTCGTTGTTTAACTCACACTTTATGGCGTGATTTAAGCTCCCGAATCAGCAGTTTCTTAAACGACATTACGCTCGGTGAGCTAATGAAAGATAACGAAGTTTTACAGATTTCTGATCGTCAAGATATTGATCTTGCGGTTAATAATGGTTTTGCACATAAAAATACGAGCACTACAACGATTAGTGCAGCACCTCACGGTGTTAATGCCCGCTCTTAGCGGTCAGTTTTTACATTGGAGTAGAAAATGAAACTGCCTATTTACTTTGACTATTCAGCTACATGCCCAGTCGATCCACGTGTTGCTGAAAAAATGGTTCAGTGCATGACGATGGACGGTAACTTCGGTAACCCTGCATCTCGTTCACACCGTTACGGCTGGCAGGCAGAAGAATCAGTAGATAATGCTCGTGAGCAAATTGCCGATCTACTAAATGCAGACCCACGTGAAATTGTTTTCACGTCAGGTGCTACAGAGTCAGACAACCTTGCTATCAAAGGTGCAGCGCACTTTTACGAGAAGAAAGGTAAGCACGTAATCACGTGTAAAACAGAACATAAAGCGGTTCTTGATCCATGTCGCCAACTAGAGCGTGAAGGTTTTGAGGTGACTTACCTTGAGCCTGAAGCAAACGGCATCATTGATTTAGACAAGCTACAAGCAGCAATGCGTGAAGATACGGTTCTTGTTTCTATCATGCACGTAAACAACGAGATTGGTGTAATCCAAGATATCTCTGCAATCGGCGAATTATGTCGTTCACGCAAGATCATCTTCCACGTTGATGCGGCTCAGTCTGCGGGTAAAATCCCACTAGATGTAAAAGAGATGAAAGTTGACCTTATCTCTCTTTCTGCACACAAAGCATACGGCCCTAAAGGCATTGGTGCTTTGTACGTTCGTCGTAAGCCACGTATTCGTCTTGAAGCACAGATGCACGGTGGAGGTCACGAACGTGGTTTCCGTTCTGGTACGCTTGCTACTCACCAAATCGTGGGTATGGGTGAAGCTTTTGCTGTCGCTAAACAAGACATGCAGAAAGATTATGACCACGCACTAGCACTTCGCGAGCGTCTATTGAAAGGGGTTCAAGATCTAGAAGCAGTAACGGTAAATGGCGACTTAGATCAACGTGTACCACATAACCTAAACGTGAGCTTTGCTTTCGTTGAAGGTGAATCTCTGCTTATGTCTTTAAAAGACTTAGCGGTATCATCAGGTTCTGCATGTACATCAGCGAGTCTTGAGCCTTCATACGTTTTACGCGCTCTTGGCTTAAACGATGAACTGGCACACAGCTCAGTACGTTTTTCATTCGGCCGTTTCACTACGGAAGAAGAAATCGACTACGCGATTGCACAAATCCGTGTAGCAGTAAATAAATTACGCGACATGTCTCCTCTATGGGATATGTATAAAGAAGGGATTGATTTGAACACTGTTGAGTGGGCTCATCACTAATCTCACGGAAATAGAGGATTCGAGGTAACTATCATGGCATATAGCGAAAAAGTAATTGATCACTACGAAAACCCACGTAACGTAGGTTCGTTTGATAAAGAAGATCCAAGTGTAGGTAGCGGCATGGTTGGCGCACCAGCTTGTGGTGACGTAATGAAACTGCAAATCAAAGTATCTGCAGAAGGTATTATTGAAGACGCAAAATTCAAGACTTACGGTTGCGGTAGCGCAATCGCTTCTAGCTCACTAGTCACTGAGTGGGTTAAAGGTAAAAGTATTGATGAAGCAGCTGCTATTAAAAACTCTGAAATCGCAGAAGAGCTAGAGTTGCCACCAGTGAAAGTTCACTGTTCAATTCTTGCTGAAGATGCAATCAAAGCAGCGGTTGCGGATTACAAAAAGAAGCACTAATCGTTTCTACAACGTAATCACTTCAAAAAAGTAATATTTGGGAGCACCCTTTGTGCTCCCCCTGAGTTCTCAATTTATATAAAACACAAGGTTGTAGTATGGCCATCACCATGACAGATACGGCAGCAAGCCGAGTTCAAGCTTTCCTAGATAACCGAGGTAAAGGTATCGGGTTGCGCTTAGCGGTAAAAACTACTGGCTGTTCGGGTATGGCGTATGTACTGGAATTCGTTGACGAGCTCAACGAAGAAGACGAAGTGTTCGAGCATTCAGGTGTTAAGGTCATCATTGATCCAAAGAGCCTAGTTTACCTAGACGGTACTGAGCTTGATTACGTAAAAGAAGGCCTAAACGAAGGTTTTGAATTCAACAACCCTAACGCGAAAGGCGAATGTGGTTGTGGTGAGAGCTTCAATGTATAAACGCCTCAATCGTTGAGCGTTTATAATGAGCGAAGAATAAAATTAGGCTCTAAGTAAAGAGCCTAAACTTAGGACCACCGTTACATGAATCATTTCGAATTATTTGGGCTACCACTTCAGTTTCAACTGGATGGTAGCCTTCTTTCTTCTCAGTTTAGAGATCTGCAACGCCAATTCCACCCTGATAAATTTGCCACGGCTTCTGAGCGAGATCGCTTGCTGGCTGTGCAAAAAGCTGCGCAAATCAATGATGCGTACCAGGTGTTGAAAAATCCAGTCAGCCGCGCTGAATACCTGTTAGTTCAACATGGTGAGGATATTCGTGGTGAGCAGCAGACTATGCAAGATCCTATGTTCCTGATGGAGCAAATGGAATTGCGTGAAGAGCTGGAAGATATCGCCGACAGTTCTGATCCTGAAGATGCTTTGTTTGCATTTGAAGGAAAGGTTAGCAAAATGTATAAACAACAATTAAGCGCTATCCAACAAGAACTCGACAGCGAAGCTTGGTTAGAAGCTGCAGACCGAGTAAGAAAGCTTAAGTTTATTGCAAAATTAAAGAATGAAATCGAGTTAGTTGAAGATCGTTTGATCGGCTAGTTCGTATAACAAGGACACATCCATGGCACTACTTCAGATTGCAGAACCAGGGCAAAGCGCCGCTCCTCACCAGCACAAGCTTGCAGTGGGTATTGATTTAGGTACAACAAACTCATTGGTTGCGTCAGTGCGCAGTGGTGAGGCAAGCACGCTTGTTGATCAACAAGGTCGCAGTATTCTCCCTTCCGTTGTTCACTATCAGTTAGAGTCGTACACCACTGGTGATGAAGCGCGTGTAAATGCACAAACTGATCCTAAAAATACCATTATCTCAGTTAAGCGATTAATCGGTCGTTCACTGTCAGATATTCAACAGCGATACCCATCTCTGCCATATCAGTTTGAAGAAAGTGATAATGGCCTGCCTGTGATTAACACAGCGCAAGGAAATAAGAACCCAATTCAAGTATCTGCAGATATTCTTCGTGCACTCGGTCAACGTGCTGAGTCGACGTTAGGTGGTGAATTGGCTGGTGCCGTGATTACCGTCCCTGCGTACTTTGATGATGCACAACGTGCAGGTACCAAAGACGCAGCGCAACTTGCTGGTCTTCATGTGTTACGTCTTCTTAATGAACCCACTGCAGCCGCGATTGCTTATGGCTTGGATTCAGGTAAAGAAGGGGTAATCGCTGTTTATGACTTAGGCGGTGGTACGTTTGATATCTCTATCCTACGCCTGTCTAAAGGTGTCTTCGAAGTTTTAGCAACCGGTGGTGACTCTGCATTAGGCGGCGATGACTTTGACCATTTAATTGCGGATCATTTCCAAGAGCAAATGGGCTTGTTAGAGCTGACAGCAGAACAGAACCGTATTCTTCTAGACGCAGCAACAGAAGCGAAGATTGGCTTATCTGAAGCTGAAAGCGTTAATGTTGAAGCACTAGGTTGGTCTGGCTCTTTAACTCGTGAAGAGTTCGAAGAGATCATCAAGCCACTAGTTAAGAAAACGCTGCTTTCGTGCCGCCGAGCACTGAAAGATGCGGAAGTTGACGCGGATGAAGTACTAGAAGTCGTGATGGTAGGTGGTTCAACTCGTACCTTACTTGTTCGTGAAATGGTCGGTGGCTTCTTTGGTCGTACTCCATTAACCAGTATTAACCCTGATGAAGTGGTTGCGATTGGCGCATCGATTCAAGCGGATATCTTAGTTGGCAACAAGCCTGACTCTGAGATGCTGCTATTGGATGTTATCCCTCTGTCACTGGGTATCGAAACCATGGGTGGCTTAGTCGAAAAGATCATCCCTCGTAATACCACGATCCCAGTTGCTCGTGCACAAGAGTTTACCACGTTCAAAGACGGTCAAACTGCAATGACAGTACACACCGTGCAAGGCGAGCGTGAGATGGTTGATGACTGTCGTTCACTGGCTCGATTTGCTCTGAAAGGCATCCCGCCGATGACTGCAGGTGCTGCTCATATTCGTGTTACTTACCAAGTGGATGCTGATGGCCTGCTATCGGTTACTGCAATGGAGAAGAGCACTGGCGTTCAAGCTGAAATCCAAGTTAAGCCTTCTTACGGTCTAAGCGACAACGAAGTGGCTAGCATGCTGAAAGATTCGATGACGTTTGCAAAAGAAGACATGCAAGCGCGTGCTCTTGCTGAGCAACGCGTAGAAGCGGATCGCGTTATCGAAGGCCTTATCGCTGCAATGCAAGCCGACGGTGACGAGCTACTTGATGAGCAAGGCAAACAACAACTTGTTCAAGCGATTGAAGCACTGATTGAAGTGCGTAATGGCGACAACGCTGATGCTATTGAACTAGAAATTAAGAATACCGACAAAGCGAGCCAAGACTTTGCTTCTCGTCGTATGGATAAATCAATTCGTGCTGCACTGTCAGGTCAGTCAGTCGATAATATTTAATAGTTAGAGAATAGATAAACATGCCAAAGATTATTGTTTTACCTCACGAAGATCTATGTCCAGAAGGCGCTGTTTTAGAAGCAAAAACTGGTGAGACGGTTCTTGATGTTGCACTGAAGGCCGGTATTGGTATTGAACACGCATGTGAGAAATCGTGCGCATGTACAACATGTCACGTTGTGATTCGTGAAGGTTTTGATTCTTTAGAAGAGAGTGATGATCTAGAAGACGACATGCTAGATAAAGCATGGGGCTTAGAGATGGAATCTCGCTTGGGTTGCCAAGCTAAAGTGGCTGATACGGATCTTGTTGTAGAGATTCCAAAGTACACGTTGAACCTGGCTTCTGAAGACCATTAAGAACCTGTTCTCAGTCATGGCTAATACAGCGATGACTGAGAGAGTTATTGCTTAGACAAACATACTAAGAAAACTGGCCTAGAATATAGATCATAAAGGTGACAGAGCGTCGCTGATAAATATAAGGAAGTGTTATGAGCTTGAAGTGGATTGATTCGCGAGATATCGCAATTGAGCTATGTGATTTGTACCCTGATACTGATCCTAAAACGGTACGTTTTACCGATCTGCATCAATGGGTGCTAGACCTTGAAGAGTTCGACGACGAGCCTAACCACTCGAATGAGAAAATCTTAGAGGCTATTATTTTGTGCTGGATGGATGAGATGGATTAATCCTCTTGTCTAATGATTTGGTCGCGGGTTGGTATCAGTCCAATATAAAACGCAGCCAAGTTAACAATTCTTACTAAAAAAAGCGGACCTTATGGTCCGTTTTTTTATCAAAATGACATTTTCCTCCTACATAATGCTAACATCAGTGAGCTAATAAAAAATAATCAGAATCACACTCTCGAAGTGGTTCATGACAAGGAGAAATCATGTCTACACAGATGTCAGTATTTTTAAGTCAAGAAGCTGCCCAGCCTCAGTGGGGAGCAAGAGCTATTTTATCGTTCTCAGAAGCGGGAGCGACAATTCACATTGGTGAAGGCCACGATCTAGGCGCAGTTCAACGTGCGGGTCGTACGCTTGACGGACAAGGTATCGCATTCGTTTCACTTCGTGGTGAAGGTTGGGATCTAGAAAGCGTTTGGGCTTTCTACCAAGGCTACCGTGGACCAAAGAAAAAGAATGCATTGGAATGGGATGCACTTTCAGAAGCCGATCAAACTGAGCTTGAAGCTCGTATTCGCGCAACTGACTGGACGCGTGACATTATCAATAAAACCGCTGAAGAAGTGGCACCTCGTCAACTTGCGACAATGGCTGCAGAATACATCAAGTCAGTGGCACCAGCGGGCACTGTTAAAGCGAAGATTGTTAAAGACAAGGATCTACTAACCGAAGGTTGGGAAGGCATCTACGCGGTAGGTCGTGGCTCTGAGCGTACATCAGCAATGCTGCAACTGGACTTCAACCCAACAGGCGATGAAAACGCACCTGTATTTGCCTGTTTAGTCGGTAAAGGTATTACGTTCGATTCGGGCGGTTACAGTATCAAGCCAGGCCAATTCATGACAGCGATGAAAGCTGACATGGGTGGCGCAGCAACGATTACTGGTGGTTTAGGTCTTGCGATTGAACGCGGTCTTAACAAGCGCATCAAGCTTATTCTATGTTGCGCAGAGAACATGATCTCTGGTCGCGCATTGAAGCTTGGCGATATCATTACCTACAAAAACGGTAAAACAGTTGAGATCATGAACACTGATGCGGAAGGTCGCTTAGTGCTAGCTGATGGCCTGATGTACGCAAGTGCACAAAGCCCTGAGCTGATCATCGACTGTGCAACGCTAACAGGCGCGGCTAAAAACGCATTAGGTAACGACTACCACGCACTATTAAGCTTCGATGATGAGTTGTCTCACCAAGCGCTAACAGCGGCAAACCAAGAGAAAGAAGGCTTATGGCCACTGCCTCTTGCTGATTTCCACCGTGGTATGTTGCCTTCAAACTTTGCTGATCTTTCAAACATCAGCACAGGCGATTACACACCGGGTGCAAGTACAGCAGCGGCATTCCTTTCTTACTTTGTAGATGATTACAAAAAAGGTTGGATTCATATGGATTGCGCGGGTACTTACCGTAAGTCAGCAAGTGACAAGTGGGCGGCAGGCGCAACGGGTATGGGCGTTCGCACACTGGCTCGTCTTCTTATCGACCAAGCAAAATAATAATAAGGGTGAGCGGTATTTTGTGCCGCTCATTCATAAAGCTCAGATCGAAAGATCTCAGTAATTTCAGTATTTAATAACAAAAAAATGAAGTGAAGGAATCCCTATGGCTCTAGAAAGAACGTTCTCAATTGTTAAGCCGGATGCAGTTAAGCGTAACCTTGTTGGTGAAATCTACCACCGTATCGAAAAAGCAGGCCTAGAAATTATTGCTGCTAAAATGGTTCGTCTTACTGAAGAGCAAGCGAGTGGCTTCTACGCTGAACATGAAGGCAAAGAGTTCTTCCCAGCTCTTAAAGAGTTTATGACTTCTGGTCCTATCATGGTTCAAGTGCTTGAAGGCGAAAACGCTATCGCTCGTTACCGTGAACTTATGGGTAAAACAAACCCAGAAGAAGCGGCATGCGGTACTATCCGTGCTGACTACGCAATCAGCATGCGTTACAACTCAGTTCACGGCAGCGACAGCCCTGAGTCTGCAGCTCGCGAAATCGAATTCTTCTTCCCAGAATCTGAAATTTGCCCACGCCCAGCTCAATAATCGGCACTGCAAATTATTCTAAAGGCTTCACCTCGGTGAGGCCTTTTTTGTAAGTGGATTTTACGCTCTCGATAATCAATTTAGTCGTCATTCTCGAAAGCGACGAAGGAGCGTAATCGGGAATCTGTTTTTGTTATTGGAGATTCCAGATACTTCGTTCCTCAGTTCTGGAATGACGGGGAACTTTGGAGCAACCATCTCGTGGTAAATATTATCGAGCAATTGGTGATTATTTACGTCATTCCCGAAAGCGACGAAGGAGTGTAATCGGGAATCTTTGTTTAAATTGGGTAATCTCAGGCCGATAAATACAATTGTTCAAATTTTAATCGCTTAAGTTTGAATGTCTTAATAAACACAGGGTTTTACAATGCTTGTTGAAGTTGCGTAAAGCCTGTACAATTCGCGCCCTTAATTATTGTTCCGTCATTGAGAGGCATCATGACCACAGCTAAAGTCAATCTACTCGATTTTGATCGTAAAGGTCTTCGTAAATTTTTCACAGAAGAACTGAATGAGAAAGCGTTTCGAGCAGAGCAAGTGATGAAGTGGATTTATCACTTCGGTGTCGATGACTTCGAACAAATGAATAACATCAACAAAAAGTTACGTGAGAAACTTCAACGTCGCTGTGAGATTGTTGCACCTGTTGTTTCTGAAGCTCAACACTCTTCAGATGGCACAATTAAATGGGCGATGAGCGTTGGCGACCAAGACGTTGAAACGGTATACATCCCAGATGGTGACCGTGCGACGCTATGTGTATCTTCACAGGTTGGTTGTGCACTTGAATGTAAGTTCTGTTCTACAGCTCAACAAGGCTTCAACCGTAACCTAAAAGTTTCAGAGATTGTTGGCCAAATCTGGCGCGCATCTCGCGAAATCGGCCTAGAAAAAGAAACCGGTCGTCGTCCAATTACTAACGTTGTAATGATGGGTATGGGTGAGCCTCTATTGAACATGAAGAACCTAATGCCATCATTAGAAATCATGCTTGATGATCTAGGTTTCGCACTGTCTAAGCGTCGTGTAACCGTATCAACTTCTGGTGTTGTTTCTGGCCTTGACCAAATGACAGACAACATCGATGTCGCATTGGCTATTTCTCTACATGCGCCAAACGATGCACTACGTAGCCAAATCATGCCGATCAACGACCGTTGGGATATCCAAGACTTCCTAGCATCTGTTCGTCGTTACATTGCATCTTCAAATGCTAACCGCGGTAAAGTAACGGTTGAGTACGTGTTATTGGATCATGTGAATGATGATATGGACCACGCACGTGAACTTGCTGAGCTAATGAAAGAGACGCCTTGTAAGATCAACTTGATTCCATTCAACCCTTACCCGGGGTCGCCTTATAAGAAGCCAAGCAACTCTCGTATTGATCGCTTCCAAAAAACGCTGATGGAATACAACTACACAGTAACCGTTCGTAAGACTCGTGGTGATGATATTGATGCCGCGTGTGGTCAGTTAGTCGGTGATGTGATTGATAGAACCAAGCGTACTAAAATGCTTAAAGCAGCCTCTGAAGCGAACTTGATTGCCGGTGGTGTGATTGAAGTAAAAGCGGTATAAAACGCGATTAGAAACTAAACAAGCCAGAAGTCTTACTTCTGGCTTGTTGCTTTTCTGGGGTGCAGTTTTTGATTTTTTGGACTTCTTGCCCACGCTTTCTTACATTTTTCGTCAAATTTTGGACAAAACCATGAGCTGACGGTAAATTTTGTTTAAAGTGTTTTTGCCTTGTAATGGCATTAGCTTATGATTAACTAATCTTAAATTAATTTAAGTGCTCGCTTGCTACTGATCATCAATATGTCTATTTAGGTTGGCTACTTGATAAACTAGCTTCCTGAGAAGGTCATCCATAATAAATGAATGATGTTCGCCTTTAAGGGTTGATGATTTAGATAGCAGGAAAAATTCCACATAACGTGGGTTGTTAGATTGAGCTTAAACGACAATAAGAAAACGCTCTCCTCAACCTGCGATAATACTTTAGAAGTTCACTCTCTATGAACACAGAACAAGATACACAAGCGCAAGAAAACGTAGCTCCAGCTTTGGAAGCGGGAACGCTGCTTAAGAACAAACGAGAATCTCTTGGTTTAACGCAAAAGCAGATTTCTGATCGCTTGAAACTTCGCGTTACTCTGATCCAACAAATTGAAGAAAACCAATTCGAGTCAGATCAAGTGGCGACGTTTATGCGTGGCTATATTCGTTCATACGCGAAATACGTCAATCTTGACGAAAAAGTCGTATTGAGTGCGCTGCATCATGCCGGTGATGCTCAGCATCAAGAGCAAGAAATGTTGAGCTTTTCTCGTAAGACCAAAACCGAGAAGCACAACAGCCGTATTATGATCCTGACTTGGAGTATTTTTGCGGTCATTGCGGGTATCTCCTCACTTTGGTGGTGGCAGAACCAACAACAAGACACCCTATCTCAATCTTTAGCGAATACCGAAAGCTCAGAAGAGCTCGCGGTAGAAGAATCACTTGCCCCTGAATTCACATCTTTAGAAGTGATTGAAGCTGAACAAAATGAAGCGGGTGCTTCTGTTGTTGAAGATACTGAAGGCCTTGCTGCGATAAGCGATGCGGAAGATACTTCAGATGCTGTTACTCCAGCTGACGAAACTTCTGCACAACAAACAACAGAGACTGAACCAACTGCTGAAGCTGCTGCGAATGCAGAAACGGTTGAAGCTAGCACGGCTCCTGAAGCTGTGGCTAACGAGCTAGTGATGCAGTTCACCGCTGATTGCTGGATCCAAGTAAAAGATGCAACGGGTAAAACCTTGTCGACTGGCATCAAAAAAGCAGGTCAGTCGTTAAATCTATCAGGAACTGCGCCATATAAAGTGATTCTAGGTGCGCCAGAAGGCGTATCAATGACATTTGCAAGTGAACCTGTCGACCTTTCTGGGTATACTTCAGGCAAAGTAGCTAGAATAACCTTACCTTAGAGTTAATATGCAACACGAATCTCCTATTATTCGTCGCAAATCAACCCGTATTTATGTGGGTGATGTGCCGATCGGTGATGGCGCACCAATTGCTGTGCAATCCATGACCAACACAAGAACAACAGATGTAGCCGCGACCGTTGCTCAAATTAGAGCTCTGGAAAAAGTTGGCGCTGATATCGTTCGCGTATCTGTACCGACTATGGATGCCGCTGAAGCCTTTAAGCTAATCAAGCAGCAGGTCTCTGTTCCTTTGGTTGCTGATATTCACTTCGACTACCGTATCGCCCTAAAAGTGGCCGAATACGGCGTTGACTGTCTGCGTATTAACCCAGGCAACATCGGTAACGAAAGCCGTATCCGCTCAGTTGTTGATTGTGCACGTGATATGAATATTCCGATTCGTATTGGTGTTAACGGCGGTTCTCTTGAGAAAGAGATCCAAGAGAAATACACAGAACCTACAGCAGAAGCGCTTGTTGAATCAGCAATGCGTCACGTAGATATCCTAGACCGTCTGAACTTTGATCAATTCAAAGTCAGCGTTAAGGCGTCTGATGTATTCCTAGCAGTCGGTTCTTACCGTTTGCTGGCTAAGCAGATTGATCAACCTCTTCACCTTGGCATTACCGAAGCGGGTGGTGCGCGTGCTGGCTCTGTGAAGTCAGCGGTAGGTTTAGGTATGCTTCTTTCTGAAGGTATCGGCGATACGCTGCGTATCTCGCTAGCGGCTGATCCGGTTGAAGAGATCAAAGTTGGCTTTGATATTCTTAAATCTTTGCGCATTCGTTCGCGTGGCATCAACTTCATTGCGTGCCCGAGCTGTTCTCGTCAAGAGTTCGATGTTATTAACACCGTTAATGCCCTTGAAGAACGCTTAGAAGACGTGATCACTCCAATGGACGTATCTATCATCGGTTGTGTGGTTAACGGCCCTGGTGAAGCTGAAGTGTCTCACTTAGGTTTAGCTGGTAGTGCACGTAAGAGTGCCTTCTACGAAGATGGTAAGCGTCAGAAAGAGCGCTTCGACAACGATGACCTTGTCGACAAACTTGAAGCTAAGATTCGTGCAAAAGCGTCAGTGCTTGATAAAGCAAATCGCATTGATGTAGAAAACTTAGAAGATTAATACAACGCGATGGGGTGTGATTGTCTATTCGCACTAACACCTGGTCGTGAGAAATTACGGAATAAATACTGTGGCTAAAAATATCCAAGCAATTCGAGGCATGAACGACTGCCTTCCAACTCAATCACCACTGTGGCAGAAAGTAGAAAGCGCAGTTAAAAGCGTGGTGAGCGCATACGGTTACAACGAAGTACGTATGCCTATCGTTGAAGAAACAAACCTATTTAGCCGTGCAGTTGGTGAAGAGACAGACGTTGTTTCTAAAGAGATGTACACCTTTGACGACCGCAATGGCGATAGCCTAACGCTGCGTCCAGAAGGCACAGCAGGTTGTGTTCGTTCATGTATTCAAAACAGCCTTATCAACCGTGATGAACAGCGCCTATGGTACATGGGCCCTATGTTCCGTCACGAGCGTCCTCAAAAAGGTCGTTACCGTCAATTCCACCAATGTGGTGTTGAAGTGTTTGGCCTAGACGGTCCAGACGTTGACGCAGAACTTATCATGATGACAGCACGTCTATGGCGTGAGCTAGGCATCGACAAGCACGTTCGCCTAGAGCTGAACTCAATCGGTTCTCAAGAAGATCGCGTTAGCTACCGCACTGCGTTAGTGGCTTTCCTTGAGCAACACATTGATGTGCTTGACGAAGACTGCAAACGTCGCATGCACACTAACCCTCTACGTGTACTTGATACTAAGAACCCTGATGTTCAAGCTATCTTAGGTGACGCACCTCGACTATCTGAATATCTAGGTGAAGAATCGAAGCAACATTTTGCTGGTTTGTGTGAACTTCTTGACGCTGTTGGTATCGAATACCAAGTTAATGAGCGTCTAGTACGTGGCCTAGATTACTACAACCGCACCGTATTTGAGTGGATCACAGATAGCCTTGGTGCTCAAGGTACAGTATGTGGCGGCGGTCGTTACGATGGTCTTGTTGAGCAACTAGGCGGCAAAGCAACAAATGCAGTTGGCTTCGCAATGGGTCTAGAGCGTTTGGTTCTGATGATGGAAACGCTAGAGCTAACAGAAGTTCGTCGTAGCGTTGATGTATACGTAGTTGCTGCTGGCGAAGGTACTATGATCGCGGGCATGCAGTTAGCGAATCAGTTACGCGACACCGTTGAAGGCGTGCGTGTAATGAACCACTTCGGTGGTGGTAACTTCAAGAAGCAATTCAAACGTGCTGACAAAGTAGGTGCTGTTGTGGCGCTGGTACTTGGTGAGAACGAAGTTGCTGACAATACAGTTGTGTTAAAAGATCTGGTTGGCGGCGAGCAAGAAACCGTGTCTCAAACGGAAGTTGCAGAGAAAGTTGCTGCGCTAATCTAATTAGCCATTGAGCAAACGCTCATAATGAATACTAACGTCAGCACTATGCTGGCGTTTAAAGAATTAAAGAGGACAGGAAGTGGAACTTTACGATAGCGAAGAGCAACAAGTTGAAGCCATTAAAGATTGGTGGAAAGAGAACGGTAAAGCCGTAATCTTTGGTGCGGTTATTGGTTTAGGTGGTCTATTTGGCTGGCGCTATTACCAAGATTCAGTAGTTGAAGCGCGTGAAGCAGCTTCAGAAAGCTACACCTCTGTAATTTCAGCTCTTGATGTTAAGGGTGTTGATGCTCAATCTGATATTCAAGCTTTCATCGACGCAAACAAAGATGCTGAGTACTCAGTACTTGCTGCTATGCAACTAGCAAAAGTACAAGTACAAGCAGGCGATCTAGCGGCGGCACTTGAACAGCTCGAGTGGGCAAAATCGGCAACTAAGGACGCGGCACTTGCGCCACTACTTACTTACCGTGTTGCACGTATTAAAGCTGAGCAAGGTGAATTTGACGCAGCACTGACTGATCTTGCTGCTATGACAGATGAATCTTGGAAAGGCCGTGTTGCTGAACTGCGTGGTGATATCTCACTTCGTAAAGGCGACACAGACGCAGCATACAGTGCTTACACAGAAGCACAGCAAGCTGTTGACGCTAGCCAAACGCTTCAAATCAAACTTGACGACCTAGCTAAATAAGGCGCTTTGAATGAAGAAGATGTTTCCAAAAGCGGCGTTGTGTGCGATTGCTCTTGGCCTACTAGCTGGCTGTGCGGGTGAAGAAGACACCGTAATCATGGCTCCAGTCCCAACGGTAAACAGCGAGTTCACTCCTAGTCAGGAATGGTCTACGTCGGTTGGTGATGGTGTTGGTCACTACTTTTCAAAACTAACGCCAGAATTGGCTTACGACAAAGTGTTTGTTGCAAGCCGTGAAGGTATGGTTAAAGCGCTTGATCCTGATACAGGTAAAGCGCTGTGGAAAGTCGATCTTGAGAAAGACGTATTGGCTCGTTTATCGGGTGGCTTAACGGCGGCTTACGGTAAAGTTTTTGTTGGTTCTGAAAATGGCGAAGTGATCGCACTGGAAGAATCGACCGGTGAAGAGCTGTGGCGTGTATCAGTCAATGGCGAGGTGCTTGCATCCCCAGCAACTGATAGCAACATGGTCATTGTTCATACCAGTCGCGGTATGTTGATCGCGTTAGATCAAGCAAGCGGTGAACAAAAATGGACCATCAGTACGGAAGTACCAAGCCTAACACTGCGTGGCGATAGCTCGCCTGTTGCAGTTTCTGGTGGTGTATTCTGGGGTACAGCAAATGGTCGTCTAGCTGCGGCTATCGTTGATCGTGGTCAGCTTATTTGGCAACAGCCAGTAGGCACACCAAAAGGTGCAACGGAAATTGATCGTTTGGTTGATGTTGATGCATCTCCAATTGTTCTTGGTGGCACCCTGTATACCGTAGGTATCAATGGTCAGCTGATTGCTATCGACCTTCGTTCTGGTAAGCCAATTTGGAAACGTAACTACTCATCAGCGATTGATTTAGCAAGTGATGGTAGCCGTTTGTTCGTTGTTACCGACAAAGACCATGTGGTTGCGGTTGATGCGCGTAGTGGTACTGAACTGTGGAGCACTCCATTGTTAGAAAACCGCTTACTGACAGCACCTGCTATTATTAATGGTTATGTAGTCGTGGGTGATACTGAAGGTTATCTGCACTGGTTGGATCGTTCATCGGGTGAGTTTGTTGCTCAACAGCTTGTCGATGATAGCGGCTTTGCGGTTGCACCAATTGAACTGCCTGAAGGCTACTTAGTGACGACTCGCAATGGCGATGTAAAGAAACTAACGATTAGCCAATAAAAGCGTGATATAATTCACAGTCGGCTCCTGGTTGGTAACAGCCAGGAGCCGTTTTGTTGTTAAAAATTAATAAACCGTGTGGTTATAGGTAAGAGTTTAAACTTGCGAACAAGTGCTTACCTATAACTACATTTAGAGAAGAAATTGTAGAGGTTGTTATGGTACCTGTTGTTGCTCTAGTAGGGCGTCCGAACGTAGGTAAATCTACGTTATTTAACCGATTGACTCGAACTCGTGATGCATTGGTTGCGGATTTCCCTGGCTTAACGCGTGACCGTAAATACGGTCATGCTCATTTTAGCGAGCATGACTTTATTGTTATTGACACTGGCGGTATCGACGGTACTGAAGAAGGTGTTGAAACTAAAATGGCTGAACAGTCGCTAGCGGCGATTGATGAAGCTGATGTCGTTCTATTTATGGTAGATGGCCGTGCGGGTCTAACACCTTCAGACGTGGCGATTGCTAAGCACCTACGTCAACTAGAAAAGCCTTCAATGCTAGTAGTAAACAAGGTTGATGGTATCGACCCTGATGCTGCAAGTGCTGACTTCTGGCAACTAGGTGTAGAAGACATGTACCAAATCGCTGCGGCGCATGGTCGTGGTGTTACTGCACTTATTGACCTTGCTCTTAACCCATTCGCAGAAGCGCTAAAAGCTGAGAATGGCGAAGTAAGCGACTTAACTGAGTTTGAAGACGAAGAAGAAGAGCAGGTTGAATTTACAGAAGAAGAAGCTGAAGCAGAATTCAAGCGTCTTCAAGATCAACCGATCAAACTAGCGATCATTGGCCGTCCTAACGTAGGTAAATCAACGCTAACGAACCGTATTCTTGGTGAAGAGCGTGTGGTTGTTTACGATATGCCAGGTACGACTCGTGACTCTATCTACATCCCAATGCAGCGTGACGAGCGTGAATACGTTCTAATCGATACTGCGGGTGTTCGTCGTCGTAAAAACATCAACGAAACGGTAGAGAAGTTCTCAGTGGTTAAAACACTGAAAGCGATTGAAGATGCTAACGTTGTATTGCTGCTTATCGATGCTCGCGAAAACATCTCTGATCAAGATCTAAGCTTGCTAGGCTTTGCGTTGAACGCTGGTCGTTCAATTGTTATTGCCGTAAACAAGTGGGATGGCCTAGATAACGACGTTAAAGAACGCGTTAAGAAAGAGCTAGACCGTCGCTTAGGCTTCGTTGATTTCGCACGTATTCACTTTATCTCTGCACTTCACGGTACAGGTGTTGGTCACTTGTTTGAGTCTGTACAAGAAGCTTACAAATCAGCGACTACTCGTGTTGGTACTTCTGTGCTAACTCGTATCATGAAGATGGCGACTGATGATCACCAACCGCCTATGGTTCGTGGCCGTCGTGTGAAACTGAAATACGCGCACGCTGGTGGCTACAACCCACCGATTATCGTTATCCACGGCAACCAAGTTCGTAACTTGCCAGATTCATACAAACGATTCTTGATGAACTACTACCGTCGTTCACTAGAAATCATGGGTACACCTATTCGCATTCAATTCCAGAACAGCGAGAACCCATTTGAAGCTAAGACAAACAAGCTGACAATTTCTCAAGAACGTAAACGTAAGCGTATGATGAGCATGGTTAAAGGTCGTAAGTAAACCTTTCCAATAGATTTGATACCCGAGCCTGTCTCGGGTATTTTTTTAAGCAAAATTCACGTTAAGCCATAACAATACGTTTTTATCATCATGGCTCAACGAATCAGACTAGATTCTAGAAGAAGAACGATATGACTACTAGCGATTTGATTACACCTGTGTCAGCAATCACACCAACCATCACTCAATTTTGTCATCAGGCTTGGCAGCTCAATGCTAAAGCGCAGTACGTTGAAAGCGACGACAGCAAAACTTACCTGATTGCCGACGTAACACCTTTCCACCCAGTGAGTCATATTTGGCCCGATCACCCTGCAGACCAAGGCTTTGTGAATGTTGGTGAAGTGCAATTTCCCGTTGAAGACTGCCTTGTTGGTGCTATAGAACAATCTACTGGCAAGCTTCATATCGCAGCAGATATCCCTGTTAAGCGTGATACGGAAGGGTGGGCGTTTGTTGTTGTCCACCAGCTACCTACATCTGCTTCTATGATTAAGGTTAACGACGAAGTCGTGTTGTCGGTTGATAAAGAGTACCAAGCCAGTTTGAGCCGTGGTCACAGTGCTGGCCACATCGCTTTCCTAGCCTTGAATAAAGTATTGGCTGAGAGCTACTGGCGTAAAGATGCGGACAGAAAAGATCCGCTTGGCAGTTACGACTTCAATAGTTATGCACAAGTGACGAGCTTTGTGACTCCAGAGCTGTGTACCGATAAGTATCGCTTAGGCAAAACCCTGAAGAAGCGCGGTTTGAACGTTGCAGACATGCTAGCAAATCTTGATGACATCGAAGCTGATATCAACCAAATGCTTGCGGGCTGGCTTGCAGAGCCGACGCCAGTTGCGATGCGACTAGAAGGCGAGGCGTTAACAGACTCTCGTTACTGGGAGTGGCAGCTTGACGCAGATACTCAGGTCACTATTCCTTGTGGTGGCACACACATTGGAAATACCTCAGAACTTGGTGCGCTGTCCGTTAAGCTGACCCAGCTAGATGGCCAAAACATTGAAATGCTGACGCATGTAATTCGATGATTTAGACTACAGATCGAAATGGCTTGTGCTGTTTATTTTATTTTTACATGTCACTTTTGATATAAATGACTATTTGAAATTGAAATGCAGCATATGTAACTTATGCTTTCGGTGTGTGGTGATATAAATATTCTTTTTGGGGTAGATCGCTGATCAAAATAGATAAAGCGAAAGATCAACCTATGATCTTCGATTGTGTGTCGTACTAATTTAGTGTGTTATTATTAACCAATAACAAGCTTGCATAAGAACAAGTTGTACCAGATTACACAATTGAAAGCCTTAGTGAATGGAACAACAATTTTTATTAGAAGGTCATCGAGCCGTCAATAGCTTGCTACGGAAGCTTGCGCTTGGGATGGATCGCAAAGATTTAAATCACAAGATTATTCAGCTTACCGAGCAGCTTTTTGGGCAGCGCATGGCTTCAATTCTACTGCTCAACTCAGAGTCTAAAACGTTACACCTTGAATATGCCCCAAACCTGCCTGATTTTTACAATCAACAGATTGAAGGGGTAGGAATTGGTGCGGGGATAGGCTCTTGTGGCGAGGCAGCTGCGCTTAAGAAAGCTGTT
The DNA here is from genome assembly GCF_041470465.1 of Vibrio sp. 10N.261.55.F4. NCBI lineage: Bacteria > Pseudomonadati > Pseudomonadota > Gammaproteobacteria > Vibrionales > Vibrionaceae > Vibrio > Vibrio sp. 10N.261.55.F4. The sequence continues at coordinate 47,476 of NZ_JBFRMM010000042.1, forward strand.
ATGGTCTCTGATATTAATACTCACTCAAATTGGGCGCCTTTCTTAACCTTGACCAATCAAGCCAACTTACACGCTTGTTGGTCGGTGCCCATCATCTCTTCGCATGGCCACGTGCTAGGTACATTTGCACGTGTCCATGCATTTCAGAACCTCATGAATTTGAACTCGAGATCTTGGAGCTGCTTGCTTCTTTGTATTCAGTAGCGCTAGAGAAATACGAGCTAGAGAATCAACTCAACTTTTTTGCCAGTCATGATTCGCTGACGCATTGCTTGAACCGCCGAGCATTGTTAAGTGAAGCTAAGAAGGTTTTAGTTAAACGATGTTTTGCGGACAAAGTGATGGCCTGCCTGTTTGTTGATGTTGATAAATTCAAGTCAATCAACGATACGTATGGCCATAGCTTTGGCGATGATGTTCTGTTAGCCGTTGCAAAAGTTCTCGATGAAGCGACTACGGCATGTGCCAAGGTAGGTCGTTACGGTGGTGACGAGTTTGTAGTGTTTTCTTGCTTTGATACCGAACAAAAAGTGTCAGACTTTTATCACAGCTTAGAAAAAGCGTTGGATAAAGCTCTCTATATTAATGGCGTTCAGTTTTCAGTCAGTGTTGGGATTGCTTGTGAAAAGTCGCCTAAAGGGCTCGATCAGTTGATTGCGTCAGCTGACAAAAGCATGTATCAAATCAAGCAAGCCAAGGCGAAGAAAGAGTAGATTGCTTATTAGTACTGAAAGTAAAAAGTTAGGATTTCCTATGAGTGAAAATATCTGCCCTAAATGCCAGTCAGAACTTAGCTGGGATGGTAAATACCACTGTGAAAGCTGCCAAGATCACTTTACAAAAGTAGGCTTTTGTCCTGAGTGCAGCAGCCAATTAGAGAAGCTTCAAGCTTGTGGGGCTGCGAGCTATTTCTGCAATGGTGATTGTAACGAGCTTAAATCTAAGTCGAGAGTGAAATTCGAGTTTCAACAAGCCGAATAGTCTTACCTCTCAATGGCAAGACGATAATCTGAGATGTTTTTTGTAGGTCTAGTATGAAAATATTGGGCCTTTTTTGTATTTAGCGAATATGCGTGTGTCATCTTGGTTCAATCTTATCGTCACTGCACCAGCATGAAACATAGTAACCTTGTCGCTATGCACTGCATTGGTGTTAACTTAGTTAAAGTACTATTAAATACAAAGGCTTAAAACTTTGTTGGTTATGTTTTAAGTTTGGCACTCTTCTTGTAACTCTGTAATTGAATAACAAAAATACAATTATGGAGTAACAATCATGAACAAGGTGTTCAATTTATCGCTAGCTGCACTGTGTACAACACTTTCATTTTCTTCTGCAACAGTGCTTGCGGCTGACGATACCATTAAAGTCGGCGTTCTACATTCATTGTCAGGCACTATGGCGATCAGTGAAACAACGCTAAAAGATACCGTTCTTATGCTCATCGACGAGCAAAACAAAAAAGGTGGCTTACTTGGTAAGAAGCTTGAGCCTGTAGTTGTTGACCCTGCGTCAAACTGGCCGCTGTTTGCTGAGAAAGCACGTGAGCTTATCGAGAAAGAAAAAGTGGATGTGGTATTTGGTGGTTGGACATCGGTATCACGTAAATCCATGCTGCCAGTTTTTGAAGAGCTAAACAGCATCCTTTTCTACCCAGTACAGTATGAAGGCGAAGAGTCCTCTAAAAACGTTTTCTACACCGGTGCTGCGCCAAACCAACAAGCGATTCCTGCCGTTGATTACTTAATGGATGAACTTGAAGTGGAACGTTGGGTGCTTGCAGGTACCGATTACGTTTATCCACGTACCACCAATAAGATCTTAGAGGCCTACCTAAAAAGTAAAGGTGTCGCAGAAGAAGACATCATGATCAACTACACACCGTTTGGTCATTCTGATTGGCAATCTATTGTTTCAGATATCAAGAAGTTTGGTGAAGCTGGTAAGAAAACCGCCGTTGTATCTACTGTGAATGGCGATGCAAACGTACCTTTCTATAAAGAGCTTGGTGCTCAAGGTGTTTCATCTGAAGACATTCCAGTGATTGCATTCTCGGTTGGCGAAGAAGAGCTATCGGGCATGGATACTGAACCTCTAGTGGGTCACTTAGCGGCATGGAACTATTTCATGAGCGTCGATACCGAAGTCAATGAAGAGTTCGTTGAAACATGGCAGTCATTCATTAAGAGTGACAAACGTGTAACGAATGACCCGATGGAAGCACACTATATTGGTTTCAATATGTGGGCTCAAGCTGTGACTAATGCGGGCACAACCGATGCTGAAGCGGTGCAAGATGCATTGATTGGTGTGTCTGTTCCAAACCTATCTGGTAGCTACTCAACCATGCTACCAAACCACCACATAACTAAACCTGTATTGATTGGTGAGATTCAAGATGATGGCCAGTTTGACATCGTTTGGGAAACCACAGGCCTTGTTGCAGGTGATGCTTGGTCTAACTACTTACCTGAATCAGCAAAACTATTCTCTAGTTGGTCTAAGCCATTCTCATGTGGTGCGTTCAACGTTGAAACTAAAAAGTGTTCTGGTGGTAACTAGATCGTCAATTCAGGAATATTGAGCCTTCCGGTTTGGGAAGAACGCGTCTGTTTAACGGGCGAAGCGAACGGAAGGCTCATCGTTTCAGGTAACAACCACTATCCACACATCCACCAAGTAAAAAATAACAATATCTAACTTGTTGGTTAAGGAAGCAGGGATGAAGAACGTATTAAACGTATTTAAGGCGCTGTTGCTCATGGCTATCAGTGCTCAGTTGGCTTTTGCTGGAATAACGGATGAAGCTAGCTTTACCAAGGCGCTAGTTGGTAAAAAAACATCGGATAAAGAGCTAGCCATCGATTGGATCATTGAGACACAAACGGAAGACGTGTCGAAGGCTATTTTATATGGATGGTTAAACGGCAATCTCTATTACTTCAATGATAAAAAAAACGAACATTATAAACAGCTCTATCTCATTCAAAACACCAAAACAGCCACTTCAGCTCAGTCTGTATGGGATGAATCAACTCTCAATATCGACAATGCTAAGCTGTTTAAAAAGGTGCGCGTAAACAACAAACTTCGCGGGATCTTACGGGGTGAAATTGCCTCTATTGGATTAAATAGCAGTAACCCAGATGTGCGTTATCAAGCGGTTCTCGATCTACTGGGAACTAAGGATGCCACTATCATCGATCGTTTATCCGAACTTAGAGAAAATGAGACCGATGGTAAAGTCGCTGAACTAATGGATTTGTCATTAGCTATTTTTACCTCGCTTGATAACAGTGCAACAACTGAAGCTCGAGTAACATCGATTGAACGAGTGGGCGACTTTAAGCATTCAGTCGTTCTAAAAACACTGAACCAACTACTTAACGGTGAGCAAGAACCAAGCATTTTGGCTGCAACAGAGCGTGCGATGGACGATTATCAACAAAGCCAAGCTCTGTACTCAGGTGTTGAAACCGTATTCTTTGGCTTGAGTTTAGGTTCGGTATTGGTACTAGCGGGCATTGGCTTAGCGATCACCTTTGGTGTGATGGGCGTTATCAACATGGCTCATGGTGAGCTGATCATGATTGGCGCTTACACCACCTATGTATTGCAACTTCTGATGCCGAATCATATTGGTTTAGCGCTAATACTTTCTATTCCTGCAGCATTCATCGTTTCGGGCTTAGTGGGTATTGCGATTGAGCGAAGCGTGATTCGTCACCTTTATGGGCGTCCATTAGAGACCTTGCTCGCCACCTTTGGTATCAGCTTAATCTTGCAGCAAGCCGTTCGCTCTATTTTCTCTCCGCTGAACCGATCAGTGAGTACACCTGAATGGATGTCTGGTGCGCTTCAATTGAATCCTATGCTATCGCTGACTTATAACCGTCTTTACATCATCTTGTTCTGTGGCTTGGTGTTTATGGGGTTATTGATGGTTCTGAAAAAGACACCGTTAGGCCTTCAGGTTCGTGCCGTTTCTCAAAACCGTGGTATGGCTCGTGCGATGGGGATTCGATCGGAACGTGTTGATGCGATGACCTTCGGTTTAGGCTCTGGCGTCGCAGGTGTTGCGGGTGTAGCGCTTTCTCAACTGACTAACGTTGGCCCAAATATGGGGCAGGCGTACATCATTGATTCTTTCATGGTGGTGGTGTTTGGCGGGGTTGGCAACTTATGGGGCACACTAGTCGCAGGGCTCAGCCTTGGCTTATTTAATAAGATTTTAGAACCATGGGCTGGTGCGGTTCTCGCCAAGATCCTAGTACTGGTTTTCATCATTCTGTTTATTCAAAAACGTCCACGCGGACTATTCCCGCAACGTGGCCGTGCGGCTGAAGGTTAAGGACAACATCATGCAGTCTAAATCATTTGTACTTTCGGCGATGCGTGGTGACAAAGGTGGTCAACTGACCATCCTTGCCATTCTTGCGGCCGTCATTCTTATTCCGCTGGCTAACACCATGTTGCCAAGTGGACACCCGCTTCATGTTGAGACTTTTACAATCTCATTAATGGGCAAATACCTGAGTTACGCAATGTTGGCGTTGGCGCTCGATCTTGTGTGGGGCTACCTCGGAATCTTGAGTCTAGGCCATGGCGCTTTCTTTGCGCTTGGTGGCTATGCGATGGGCATGTACTTAATGCGCCAGATTGGTGACCGTGGGGTATATGGTGACCCAATCCTACCTGACTTCATGGTGTTTCTTGATTGGTCGGCGTTGCCATGGTTCTGGCAGGGCTTTGATCAGTTCTGGTTCGCCTGCCTAATGGTGGTGTTGGTACCGGGCGCATTGGCTTATTTGTTCGGTTATCTGGCTTTCCGTTCTCGAGTGTCAGGGGTGTATCTTTCTATCATGACTCAAGCGTTAACTTACGCATTGATGCTGGCGTTTTTCCGCAACGAAATGGGCTTTGGTGGCAACAACGGACTGACGGATTTCAAAGACATCATCGGTCTGAGTTTGCAGAGTGATGCGGTCAAGATAGGTCTGTTTGTCGCGACTGGTATTGCGCTTATTCTCAGCTACATAGCTTGTCGCATGGTGGTGACCAGTCGATTAGGTCGTGTGGCATTAGCGATTCGTGATACGGAATCACGCACTCGGTTTATGGGCTATGACGTCGATGGCATCAAGCTGTGGGTCTTCGTTCTTTCTGCGGTTATCGCCGGTATTGCCGGGGCTTTATATGTCCCTCAAGTGGGTATTATCAATCCGGGAGAATTTGCTCCTCTTAACTCGATTGAGATTGTGGTTTGGGTAGCCTTAGGCGGTCGTGCCACTCTGTTTGGTGCCATTGTCGGTGCATTGATCATCAACTACGCCAAGAGTTGGTTTACGGTTGAGTTCCCGGAGGTGTGGCTGTTTGCTCTGGGTGGACTATTCGTACTCTCAACCATGTACTTCCCACAAGGTGTGATTGGCTTTGTCAGTGAAAAGTGGCAGCAGCTGCGCAAGGCATCAAATGGGAAAAACCAAGATAAAGATAAGGATGATCAGCACAAGGCCAAGGAGGTGATCGCATGACCACATTTAATAGCGTAAAGGAATCGGTTCAGGCGTTCACTCGTCGAGACGAAGTCTTTGATTACCTCAAGCCTGATGTTCATCCTGCCATCGATACCCGTCATAACGTGTTGTTGTACGTGGAAGGCGTTAACAAAAACTTCGATGGTTTCCAAGCGATAAACGACCTCAATCTTTATATCAAAGAAGGCGAACTGCGCTGCATCATCGGTCCTAATGGCGCGGGTAAAACCACTATGATGGATATCATTACGGGTAAAACAAAGCCAGATACTGGTGATGTGTGGTTAGGCTCGAACATTAACTTATTGAAGATGAATGAAGCAGAAATTGCCAATGCTGGAGTTGGGCGTAAGTTTCAAAAACCGACCGTGATTGAATGTCTAACCGTTTGGCAAAACCTTGAATTAGCCATGGCGGGCGACCGCTCTGTTTGGTCTACTTTCACTGCGGTGATGTCTGGTGAGCAGAAGGACAAGCTCACCTCGGTACTTGAACTTATTCACCTAAAAGACGAAGCCGCCAACTTGGCTGGCAATCTCTCTCACGGACAAAAGCAGTGGTTAGAGATCGGCATGTTATTGATGCAGAACCCCAAGCTGTTGCTGGTGGATGAGCCCGTTGCAGGTATGACTCACCAAGAGATGGATCGTACATCGGAGTTACTTAACTCACTGGCAGGCAAACACTCTGTAGTCGTGGTTGAACACGATATGGATTTCGTTCGTTCAATCGCTAGCCATGTAACCGTACTTCATCAAGGTCACGTGTTGGCAGAAGGCACCATGGATCAAGTGCAAGCTCACCCTGAAGTTAAACAAGTTTATCTCGGAGAATAGGATGCTAGAGGTTAAATCAGTTAATCAATATTACGGTGAGAGCCACACATTGTGGGATTTAGACATGCAGATCCCAGAAGGCAAATGCACGGTATTGATGGGGCGAAATGGTGTCGGTAAAACCACCTTACTGCAATGCATTATGGGGTTGGTGAAGGTTGAAAGCGGTGACATCTCCTTATCGGGTGAGTCACTTTTGAAAACCGATGCCGAGGACCGTCCACGCCAAGGGATCGGCTATGTACCGCAAGGTCGCCAGATCTTCCCAATGCTCACTGTTCAAGAAAATCTAGAGGTCGGTTTACCGATTCGTAAAAAGGGTGACCGCAAGATCCCTGAATTCATCTTCGATATTTTCCCAGTGTTAAAAGAGATGCTACATCGTCGCGGTGGTGATTTATCGGGTGGCCAGCAGCAACAGCTAGCGATTGGGCGTGCGCTGGTGGTTAATCCAAAGCTATTGATCTTGGATGAGCCGACGGAGGGTATTCAACCCAATATTGTGCAAGAGATTGGCGACATCATTCGCATGCTCAACGAGAAAATGGGGCTCACGGTTCTGTTGGTTGAACAGAAGCTGCCGTTTGCAAGAAAGGTCGGTGACCGTTTTTGCATTATCGACCGTGGACGCCAAGTGGCAGAAGGTGAAATGACAGGGCTCGATGAGTCCTTGATAAAGGAGTACCTAACCGTATGAATTCTCTCTTTTCTCCGAATGAAGTAAGCAAGGCTTCTTTAGTAGAAGCTTTATCTTTGAATGAGACCATCGAACAAGATATTCGTGATGGTTGGCAAGCGAGTTTAAACCTCACCTTTGTCGATCGAGGTGATAAAACCGTATTAAAGAATCGTCAGCAGTCTGGTCCGCTTGCGGTGCAACGCCCCCTGTATCCTGATGGGGAAACGTGTCACACCTACTTACTCCATCCCCCCGGCGGAGTGGTAGGTGGTGACACTCTCAATATTAACGTGAATCTTGAGCACGGTGCTCACGCGTTGATTACCACACCCGGTGCGACCAAGTTTTATCGCTCAAACAACAAGTACGCCAAGCAGAAGCAGACCCTACGAGTGAAGAAAGATGCACGCTTGGAATGGATGCCGCAAGAGAACATCTTTTTCCCCAATGCACACGTTCGTTTAGATACTGAAATTCGCCTAGAAAAGGGTGCACAGTTTTGGGGTTGGGAGATGCACTGTTTTGGACGCCCTGCACAGAATGAGGGATTCGAGCATGGTCATCTCGTTGGGAAAACAGAAATCTATCTTGATAATCAAAGGCTTCTGACTGAAGGCTTTAATTTTCATGGTGGCGATAAGTTAATGATAAATATGGGGTTACTTGATTATTCAATGATGGGAACCTTTTATATCACTTCAAATGAGAAGCAAGATTTAGAGTTGGTACAGAGCTTGCTCTTATCTATTACACAGCAAGCTTCACAGCAATCAGTTACATCAAAAATGTCGAGTGAACCCACATTAATATTGGGCGCGACTCAGATAGAAGGATTGATTGTGGTGCGAGCCTTGGGTAATTGGAGTGAAGATATCCTCCAGGCCTTTGGTCAGATATGGCAAGCAACTCGCTCTCATTTATGTGGTACGACTCCTGATTTACCAAGGATTTGGGCGACTTAGCGATTAGCCTTTTTTGTACCTAGGGTGACTTCCGACCCTAGGTGCATTTTTTCAAGCTTGCTGTGATTGAATCCCACTTACTGCTCATGCGTTTTTGAGCAATAAGAAAACAACACTAACAGCGGGCGGCTAAATGGAATTAACACCAAGAGAAAAAGATAAGCTACTTATCTTCTGCGCAGGAATGCTGGCACAGCAGCGCAAACAAAAAGGCTTAAAGCTCAACTACCCAGAATCTATCGCACTGATCAGCAGTGCCATTCTCGAAGGTGCCCGCGAGGGTAAAACCGTTTCAGAATTAATGGATTTTGGACGCACACTTCTTACTGTCGATGACGTTATGGAGGGGATCCCTTCCATGATCCCTGATGTACAAGTCGAAGCCACTTTTCCTGATGGCACCAAGCTGGTGACCGTTCATGAACCTATCGTGTAGGGAGAAGTAATATGGCTGGTTCCACAAAACAATACTCAGGATTCGTTCCCGGAAAAGTAGAAACCGCACCGGGTGACATCACTCTCAATGAAGGCCGAGACACAACGTCCGTTAAGGTGCAAAACATTGGCGATCGTCCTGTCCAAATTGGCTCTCATTACCACTTCTATGAAGCAAACCCTTCGCTGATCTTTAACCGAGAAGTCACTAAAGGCTTTCGACTCAATATTCCTGCGGGTACTGCAACCCGCTTTGAGCCGGGTCAGTCGCGCAGCGTCGAGTTAGTGCGTTACGCCGGTAAGTTAGAGATCTATGGCTTCCAAGGAAAGGTGATGGGCAAGCTCTAAGCGCTCCCACGGAATAATGAAAATAACAAAGGATTGAACATGGCGACGATATCCAGACAGGCTTATGCCGAAATGTTTGGGCCAACAGTCGGTGACCGAGTGCGTCTTGCTGACACTGATTTATGGCTAGAAGTTGAAAAAGATTACACCGTATACGGCGACGAAGTGAAATTCGGCGGCGGCAAAGTTATCCGTGATGGACAAGGGCAAAGCCAACGTCCAAGTGCCGAAACTCCAGATTTGGTGATCACTAACGCGATTGTGTTGGATTACTGGGGCATCGTAAAAGCCGATGTCGCAGTCAAAGATGGTCGAGTTCAGGCATTGGGCAAAGCGGGCAACCCAGATGTTCAACCGGGCGTTGATATTGTGATTGGCCCGGGCACGGAAATTTTAGCAGGCGAAGGTTCAATCTTGACTGCTGGTGGTATTGATTCACACATTCATTTTATTTGCCCACAACAGATTGAAGAAGCACTGGCGTCAGGTGTGACAACCATGATCGGCGGTGGCACTGGGCCAAACACAGGTACTAACGCGACCACATGCACACCGGGGCCTTGGAACATGCACCGCATGCTAGAGTCACTCGATCAATTCCCGATGAACTTTGGTTTGTTAGGCAAAGGCAATGCCAGTCAGCCAGAAGCACTACGTGAGCAAGTAGCGGCAGGCGCGGTGGGTTTGAAGTTACACGAAGACTGGGGAACCACTCCCGCTTCAATCGATACCTGTTTGAGTGTGGCTGACGAGATGGACGTACAAGTTGCGATTCATACCGACACTCTGAATGAATCTGGTTTTGTTGAATCGACACTTGGCGCAATCGGCGACCGCGTGATTCATACCTATCACACCGAAGGTGCGGGCGGTGGTCATGCTCCCGATATTATTCGTGCTGCAGGTGAGCCGAACGTTTTGCCTTCCTCAACCAATCCAACACGCCCTTACACCATCAATACCGTCGATGAGCACTTAGACATGTTGATGGTCTGTCATCACTTGTCACCATCGATTGCTGAAGATGTCGCGTTCGCAGAGTCACGTATCCGCCGTGAAACCATTGCCGCAGAAGACATTCTTCATGACTTAGGTGCCTTTTCGATGATCGCTTCGGACTCACAAGCAATGGGACGTGTAGGCGAGGTGATCACTCGAACTTGGCAAACTGCGCACAAGATGAAAGTTCAGCGCGGCAGCCTAAAAGAAGATTCAGACTACAGCGATAACTTCCGATTAAGACGCTATGTCGCTAAGTACACCATCAACCCAGCGATCACTCATGGTATGTCTCATGAAATCGGTTCTATCGAAGCAGGGAAATTAGCAGACTTAGTGTTGTGGAAGCCCGCTTTCTTTGGCGTGAAACCAAGCGTGATTTTGAAAGGCGGCATGATCGCCATGGCGCCGATGGGTGACCCAAACGCTTCAATCCCAACACCTCAGCCAGTTCACTATCGCTCGATGTTTGGTAGCTATGGCAAGGCGTGTCAGAACACATCAATGCTGTTTGTCTCTAAAGAAGCCAAGGCGCAGAACATCGACAAGCAATTGGGTCTGCAGAGCTTGATTGGTGTTGTGAGCAACTGCCGAAACATCAGTAAAGCCGACATGAAGCTCAATGATTGGATGCCAAAAATTGAGGTGGATTCTCAGACGTATCAAGTACGCGCCGATGGGGAACTGCTGACATGTGAGCCTGCAGAAGAGCTGCCAATGGCTCAGAGATATTTTTTATTCTAATAGCTCGGCAGAAGGCTCTTGTTTTAGCTCTTAATTGAGGGCTCTTATTTTGAACGTTATAAATCTCACAAGGAGATTGAGGTAATAGCAATGATTGAACTGACTCAACTGAATACTCAAATGCAAAATGCACCGGATGGCTACTTAAGCCTGCCGATCGATAGCCGAATCAAAAGCCGTCTTAAGGTGATGTTAGATGACGGACGTAATGCCGGCCTGTTTCTACCGCGAGGTCATATCTTGCGTGGTGGCGAACAACTGTCGAGTGAATGTGGCTTGGTAGTGGAAGTGAAAGCGGCACCAGAAACCGTTTCGACTGTTTACTGTGAAGACATGCTCCTGTTAACACGAGTGGCTTACCACCTTGGCAATCGTCATGTTCCGCTGCAAGTGGAAGCGGGGTGGGTTCGCTATCAACACGACCATGTTTTGGATGAAATGGTGGAAGGTTTGGGCGCGATAGTGACGACCGAAAAACAACCCTTTGAACCTGAAGGTGGCGCTTATGGCGGTCGCTCAGGTGGACATCATCACCATCATTAATCGAGTCATTGATGACTCACTAAACGATTTATATAACAACAAATATTAATAACTATAAACGCAAGGAACTCGCGATGAACTTTAAAACAGCTGCAGGCTTATGCACTTTCACAATAGCTTCTCTAACAACATCAACGATGGCTTTCGCTCACCCAGGACATGGGGCGCATTCAGTTCATGAGTCTCACTCGTTTATGTCTGGCTTAACTCACCCTGTGACTGGCATGGATCATCTGATCATGCTGATCGCTTTCGGTTTATTAATTGGCGCACTGTCATTTTCCACCAAGACAAAAGCAGCTCTGATTGGTGGTGGATTGGTGTCTTTAGTGGTAGGGCTTATCGCAGGCCAAGCCCTAGGTTTCTCTGTGATTGTTGAGCCTGCCATTATCGCTTCTCTGTTTGTCGTCAGCTTATGTTTATGGCATGTATTCTCACCATCAACCAAGCGTGTAAACAGCGTATTAGTTGCTTCGATTGCTATGTTGTTTTTCCATGGTTACGCACACGGCGTTGAAGCCGCGAGCAACCTGACTCAGTTCGCAACAGGCATGAGTATCAGTGCTTTGGCTCTGATGGTTATCGGTACTTTTGTTGGTCGCGCGGTTTACTCTAAATGGTTGTCAGTCGGCGTGGCTTCAGCAAGCGCACTATTGCTGTTAGGCGCGTAGGCTCTCGAACTTATTTGATTCTGGAAGACTGAGGGCACGATTATGACCACAACAGAAAATGTAGCCGTCTATCGTCTGTTTCAATTGATCAGTCCATCGTTGCCGATTGGTGGGTTCACTTATTCGCAAGGCTTAGAGTTAGCGGTTGAAGCGGGGTGGGTGACCGATCGCAACAGCATGGAACAGTGGCTTAATACCATCGTCAGTTCCAGTGTCGCAACTTTGGAATTACCTATCTTAGAGCGTCTTTATCACGCGCTAGAAAAGGGTGAAATCGATGAGATTGAGCATTGGTGTAACTACTTATACTCAAGCCGTGAAACCAGTGAATTGCGAGCGGAAGAAAAGCAGCGTGGGCATGCATTGAACACCTTGTTGAAGCGCTTGGATATCGATATTTCGCTGGTGGATTCTGTTGATAGTCATCCAAACCAATTGTTGGGCATGTGTATGGCGGCTCAGCATTGGGGTATTGATTTAGAGAGCCTCAAGCAGGGTTATTTATGGAGTTGGCTTGAAAACATCGTTACCGCAGGGGTCAAGTTAGTGCCTTTAGGTCAAACCGATGGTCAGTTGGCATTGATTAATATCACCAACACCTTTCCTGAGGTGATCGAAAAGGCCCGCACGATAGAAGATTGGATGATAGGCAGCTTTTCGCCTTCGATGGCATTAGCGAGTTCATTGCACGAAACACAATACACACGACTATTTCGTTCGTAGCGGTTAGCGCGAACGATGTAGCAAAAAGAATATAAGGAAGTAGACAATGGAAAGTTATAAGCAACCACTTCGAATTGGTATTGGCGGCCCGGTAGGGTCTGGTAAAACAGCGCTATTAGAAGTGCTTTGTAAAGCGATTCGCGACAAGCTCAATATCGCAGTGGTAACCAACGACATCTACACTCAAGAAGATGCCAAGATACTTACGCGAGCAGAGGCTCTAGAACCAGATCGTATTATTGGTGTTGAAACGGGTGGCTGTCCGCACACGGCGATCCGTGAAGATGCGTCGATGAACTTAGCTGCGGTAGAAGAGCTTGCCAAGCTGCATAAGAACCTCGATGTGGTATTCGTCGAAAGTGGCGGTGATAACTTGAGTGCGACGTTCAGCCCTGAATTAGCCGATCTTACCATCTACGTGATTGATGTAGCGGAAGGGGAGAAGATCCCACGTAAAGGCGGACCGGGTATTACGCGTTCTGATCTGCTGGTTATCAATAAGATCGATTTAGCACCATATGTGGGTGCGTCACTTGAGGTGATGGAGCAAGACACACAACGCATGCGTCCAACCAAGCCATACGTGTTCACCAACCTCAAAGAGAGCCAAGGGCTAGACTTCATCATCAACTTTATTGTGACTGAAGGGATGCTAACCATGAAGGAGCCTTCTACTACTGAGTAGGGTTGGAATAGGTTAGTTTTTTGAAAGCGTTAGATACTAAAAAGCCCTGTCGATTATCGATAGGGCTTTCTGGTTTGAAACGTTAGGTCGAACTTAAAGCTCGCTCTTAGTCACTCTTGTGGTCACTTGCGACTCAATCACACCGTCTTCAACTTGAGTGGTGATCACTTCACCGACTTCGACATCGTTAATCGATGATACCGTCTTGCTCGATTCTGAATGAGTAATGCTGTAGCCACGCTTTAGGGTTGCCAGTGGACTAACGGTCTCTAACTTCTCTGCAGCCATAGCGAGCTGGTGGCGAGTGGTTAGTAATGTCTTGTCCATTGCATCCAATAGCTTTTGCTCTGAACGTTGCAGATGCAGTTTCTGTTCGCCAAGGCGTTTCACTGGCGAGTTCAATTGAAGCTGGTGCTGTTTACGTTCAACACGCTGTGCATGCTGTTTTAGGTATTGAGTCATACCACGACGCAAACGCATATCTAGGTCATCAAGCTGCTGACTCTGCTTTTGAAGTTGGTAGCTAGGGTGTTGCTTCTCTAAGCGGTATTTCAACGTTTGAGTTGATTGCGCCTGTTTGATTAACACATGACGAATCGCACTGACTAAGCGAGCACGTTTAGACGCGAAAGCTTGTTCTTTATGACTGTTATCACGGCTAACCAATTCTGCGGCAGCTGATGGCGTTGGGGCACGCATATCGGCAACGAAATCAGCGATAGTGACATCCACTTCGTGGCCAACGGCGCTGATAATCGGGATTTGGCTTGCTGCGATTGTGCGAGCTACGATCTCGTTATTGAAGCACCATAGGTCTTCCAGTGAGCCGCCACCACGGCCGACGATTAACACATCACATTCATTGCGTTCGTTAGCGCGTCCAATCGCTTGGGCAATCTGAATCGCCGCCTCTTCGCCTTGAACCATGGTCGGGTAAACCACAACCGGTAGCGAAGGATCGCGCCTTTTTAGTACATCAAGAATATCAAACAGCGCTGCACCGGTTTTAGATGTGATAACGCCAACACGTTTTGGGTGTTCAGGAAGAGCTTGCTTACTTGATTGAGCAAACAGTCCTTCTGCGGCAAGGTTCATCTTCAGCTTTTCAAATTCTTGCTGAAGTTTACCGTCACCCTCTGGCTGCATGCTTTCGATGATCAGTTGGTAGTCACCGCGTGGCTCGTAAAGAGATAGGCGAGCTTTGACTAAAACTTGATTGCCGTTCTGAGGCTTAAAGGTCACACGGCGGTTATTGCCACGAAACATGGCGCATTTAACTTGAGCGCGAGAGTCTTTTAGCGTGAGGTACCAGTGACCAGAGACAGGTGCAGAGAAGTTTGAGATTTCACCAACGAGCCAGACTATTCCCATTTCGTTTTCTAATAGGAGACGAACCTCTGAGTTGAGGCGAGAAACAGTAAAGATGTTTGGATTAGTCATAGAAGCACTATCTTTCCTTGAAGGAAGGTCTTTCTTGGAATCTCACAGGGCGTGAGTATGGAAGATAGCGGCAATATAATACATAGCAAGGGGGTAAATGCAAATTAAAAATACAAAAATGTGTAGCCAAGCGATTTCGCCGTGCGTATAATCCGTCTGCAATATCAAATCCAAATCACTTTATTATGCGAAACGATAAAGTTGGGTTTACTCCTTTTAACACCTTTGTTGTGAGATATTGCAAATGCTACGAATCGCAAAAGAAGCTTTAACTTTTGATGACGTTTTACTCGTCCCAGCACACTCAACCGTTCTTCCGAACACAGCTGATCTTCGCACTCAGTTAACGAAAAACATTTCTTTAAACATCCCAATGATCTCTGCATCGATGGATACTGTTACGGAAGCACGCCTAGCAATTGCCCTTGCGCAAGAAGGTGGTATTGGCTTTATTCATAAGAATATGTCAATCGAGCAGCAAGCTGAAATGGTTCGCCAGGTTAAAATTTACGAAGCTGGTGTGGTTTCTCACCCAGTAACTGTAAGCCCTGACGCGACAATCGCTGATGTTGTAGCCCTTACTCAAAAACACGGCTTCGCCGGTTTCCCTGTTGTTACTGAAACAAACGAATTGGTTGGTATCATTACTGGCCGTGACGTTCGCTTTGTTACTGACCTTTCTAAGAAAGTTGATGTAGTAATGACGCCTAAAGCTCGCCTTGCTTCTGTTAAAGAAGGTGCAACTCGTGAAGAAGTTCAAGAGAAAATGCACGAAGCGCGTGTTGAAAAAGTTCTTGTTGTAAATGATGACTTCCAACTGACTGGAATGATCACTGCAAAAGATTTCCACAAAGCAGAACGTAAACCAAACGCATGTAAAGATGAGCGCGGCAGCCTACGTGTAGGTGCAGCTGTTGGTGCTGGTGCTGGTAACGAAGAGCGTGTTGCTGCTCTAGTTGAAGCTGGCGTAGACGTTCTACTTATCGACTCTTCACACGGTCACTCTGAAGGCGTACTTAACCGTATCCGCGAAACTCGCGCTGCATACCCTGATCTACAAATCATCGGTGGTAACGTAGCAACTGGTGCTGGCGCACGTGCTCTTATCGAAGCGGGTGTTAGTGCAGTTAAAGTTGGTATCGGCCCAGGTTCAATCTGTACGACTCGTATCGTTACTGGTGTTGGTGTTCCTCAAGTAACAGCAATCGCAGACGCAGCGGAAGTTGCAAACGAATACGGTATTCCAGTAATCGCAGATGGCGGTATCCGCTTCTCTGGCGATATCTGTAAAGCTATCGTTGCTGGCGCATCTTGTGTGATGGTTGGTTCAATGTTCGCTGGTACTGAAGAAGCACCGGGTGAAGTTATCCTTTACAACGGTCGTTCTTACAAGTCTTACCGTGGTATGGGTTCTCTTGGCGCTATGTCTCAAGGCTCTTCTGACCGTTACTTCCAATCTGACAACGCTGCAGACAAGCTTGTTCCAGAAGGTATTGAAGGTCGTATCGCATACAAAGGTCGTCTAAAAGAGATCGTTCACCAACAGATGGGCGGTCTACGCTCAAGCATGGGCCTAACGGGTTCTGCAACTGTTGAAGACATGCGTACTAAAGCTGAGTTTGTTCGTATCTCTGGTGCGGGCATGAAAGAATCTCACGTACACGATGTTCAAATCACGAAAGAAGCACCTAACTACCGTTTAGGTTAATAATACGTCCAAACGTTTGAATAATGTGCTGATTTAGTCGGCACATTAATATACCAATCGTAGTAAATAACTGGTCATCCTAGCTTGTTAAAAACCTCGATAACTTCGTTAGAATTTTTGATTGTAGAATAACTACTTATCAGAAAATCCTGCCTCGTTCTCAGGCTTTTTTCCTACGCTATTCCTGAACACTTACTTACTGTGATTGGTATTATATCTACCGCCTGTTTTGTTAAAAGTCCGATTTTCTCAAAACACGTGGTTAAAGATATCTAACGAAAACGTTTGCTTTATTTCTTGAAGAGTTAATCAGAGGTGAGTAAACTCGCCTCCGTTTTATCACATAGCCAATAAGACTGCTTACAATGACTAAAAATATTCATGACCAACGTATTCTAATTCTGGACTTCGGTTCTCAATACACACAGCTAGTAGCTCGTCGTATTCGTGAGATCGGTGTTTACTGTGAACTTTGGAGCTGGGACGTAGAAGAAGCGGATATTCGTGAATTCAATCCAGACGGTATCATCCTATCTGGTGGCCCTGAAAGTGTAACGGAAGAGAACTCTCCACGTGCACCTCAGTACGTATTTGATTCAGGTGTTCCTGTATTCGGTATCTGCTACGGCATGCAAACTATGGCTGAGCAACTTGGCGGTAAAGTAGCAACGTCTACTGAACGCGAGTTCGGCTACGCTGCTGTACAAGTAACTGGTGAATCTGCACTTTTCGCTGACCTTGAGTCTACTCAAGATGTTTGGATGAGCCACGGCGACAAAGTAGTTGAGATTCCAGCTGATTTCACAAAGATCGCTGAAACAGACACTTGCCCATACGCTGCAATGGCAAACGAAGAGAAGAAGTACTTCGGTGTTCAATTCCACCCAGAAGTAACACACACTAAAAACGGCCTGAAAATGCTTGAGAACTTCGTTCTTAACGTATGTGGTTGTGAAGGTCTGTGGACTTCAGCTTCAATCATTGAAGATGCAGTTGCACGTATTAAAGAACAAGTAGGTGACGACGAAGTTATCCTTGGTCTTTCTGGTGGTGTTGATTCATCTGTAGTTGCGATGCTTGCTCACCGCGCTATCGGCGACAAACTAACATGTGTATTTGTTGATAACGGCCTTCTTCGTTTAAACGAAGGTGAGCAGGTTATGGAGATGTTCGGCAACAAGTTTGGCCTAAACATCATCAAAGTAGATGCTGAGCAACGTTTCCTTGATGCTCTTGAAGGCGAAGCTGAACCAGAAGCTAAGCGTAAGATCATTGGTCACGTATTCGTAGATATCTTCGATGAAGAGTCTAAGAAACTGAAGAATGCTAAATGGCTTGCTCAGGGTACTATCTACCCAGACGTAATCGAGTCTGCTGCATCTAAGACAGGTAAAGCACACGTAATCAAATCTCACCACAACGTTGGTGGTCTTCCTGATGATATGGAAATGGGCCTTGTTGAGCCTCTACGTGAGCTGTTTAAAGATGAAGTACGTAAGATCGGTCTAGAGCTTGGTCTTCCATACAACATGCTTTACCGCCACCCATTCCCGGGTCCAGGTCTAGGTGTTCGTGTACTTGGCGAAGTGAAGAAAGAGTACTGTGATCTACTGCGTCGCGCAGATGCGATCTTCATTGAAGAGCTTCACGCTGCTGACCTTTACCACAAAGTATCTCAAGCATTCACGGTATTCCTACCAGTACGTTCAGTTGGCGTAATGGGCGATGGCCGTAAGTACGATTGGGTTGTATCTCTACGTGCCGTAGAAACTATCGACTTCATGACTGCTCACTGGGCACACCTGCCATACGACTTCCTAGGTAAGGTTTCTAACCGTATTATCAACGAAGTTAACGGCATTTCACGTGTTGTTTACGATATTTCTGGTAAGCCACCAGCAACTATCGAGTGGGAATAATCTCTTAGAGATTTAACCAGCTTTGATTAAGATCTTAAGCCTCGAACTCAGTTCGGGGCTTTTTTCGTTGTCGATTCATTATATTGATTCATTACATTAAAGGCTTATGAGCAATACCTCGAAATCAAATGAACAATACCTAGAAACCAAATGAGTTGGAAACTAGATATCAGCTCAAGAAACCATGAGACGCTTTGTTGTGCTGAGCCATGTATCAAAAAGATCACTCGCACTTTTTATAAATTCACACAGCTACAGCTAGGCCATTTAACATGTGAAGCATACTCTTTGATGGACTTATTAAGGACAGATAAGAGAATCCATCATGTTAAAAATCAAATATTTGGCGACAGTACTGGGCTGCACATTAGCAGCGCAAAGTCATGCGTCTTTGAACATTCAACCTGATCCGCAAAATCCGAATGGTTACCTTGTTGAAAAGTCGGCTCTACAAGCTGCTGAACAAGCGAAAACATCCGATCCTATGTATGCGATCTGGTCACAGGCCCTTCAAACTCGCCCGAACACCATCGTTGAAGCGATTGAACCCGGTTCACCTTCGAATCCTGAAAACGTAAAGCGTGTAGAGCGCGTGTTCCCTCAATCTGAATGGGACTTCCTCACTCAAATGGCAGCGCCAGAATACACCTACACTCGCTTCTTACGTGCGATCGGTAAATTCCCAGCGTTCTGTGGAGAGTACACAGATGGCCGTGACTCAGACGCCATCTGTAAGAAATCCATCATCACGGCCTTTGCTCACTTTTCACAAGAGACGGGTGGGCACATCGCGATAGGCAACACCTCTGATAATCCATTAGCTCTAGAAGAGTGGCAGCAAGCGCTGGTGCATGTTCGCGAAATGGGTTGGTCTGAAGGCCAAGAAGGTTACACCACAGGTTGTGGTCAGAATGATTGGCAGAATGCCCGTTGGCCATGTGCTGCGGGGCAGGGTTACTTCGGACGTGGTGCTAAACAGCTTTCTTACCATTTTAATTACGGCGCGTTCTCTGAAGTGATGTTCGATGGCGATGCGACGGTGCTTCTCAACAATCCGGGCTTAGTGGCGGATTCTTGGTTGAACTTAGCGTCTGCTATCTGGTTCTTTTTAACACCACAAGCGCCTAAACCGGCAATGCTGCATGTAATTGACCGAACATGGACACCATCTCAACGTGAATTGGATGCGGGTATTGGCTATGGCTTTGGTACCACAATCAACGTGATCAATGGTGGTATTGAATGTGGCGAGCAGAACAAAGACAAAGGCCAACCCGTTAACCGTATTCGTTACTGGGAAGGGTTAGCCGCGCACTATGAAATTCCTGTAGAAGCCGATGAAGCCAATACATGTTGGCAGCAAACGCCTTACGGAAGCTTGAATCTCAACGGAGCAACGGATGTGTTGTACACCAACTGGGATGGTAACTGGAAATACTACGCAGACCGCCCAGAAGGGTATTCATTTGAGTGTGAGCTAGTGGGCTTTCAAACGGCTTATTCCGCACTGGTGGCTGGTGATTACGAGAAGTGTGTGACCAACT
This sequence comes from Vibrio sp. 10N.261.55.F4, assembly GCF_041470465.1. Taxonomy (NCBI): domain Bacteria; kingdom Pseudomonadati; phylum Pseudomonadota; class Gammaproteobacteria; order Vibrionales; family Vibrionaceae; genus Vibrio; species Vibrio sp. 10N.261.55.F4. The sequence continues at coordinate 67,250 of NZ_JBFRMM010000042.1, forward strand.
TCTATGGTTCTCATGCGAGTTGGCCTGAAGTGAAAGTTGTCGATAAGCTGGATCCGGTAGATCCTGGTACTGATCCGGGTGGTAATGGTTGGAGTGCGACCAAGGTTTACAACGCGGGTGACCAAGTGACGCATAACGGCGCAACCTATGAAGCGAAATGGTGGACACAAGGGGATGACCCTGCCAATGGTGGCCCTTGGAAACTAGTAGCGGGCGAGCCAACACCACCAGTTGTGACAGATCCAACGCCTGTTGATCCTGCCCCTGTCGATCCAGAACCAGTAGACCCTGCACCCGTTGAACCACCTGTGACAGAACCGCCAGTGGTTGTCGATCCATCTGAATTTATTACGTGGCAAGCCGGTGTTAGCCAAGTGAGTAATGGCGACAAAGTGACGCATAACGGCAAGTGCTTCGTGGCTAAAAACGGCCCGGGCGTATGGGAAAGCCCAGTTCAATCGAATTGGTTCTGGGATGAAATTAGTTGTAATTGATCGTCTGAATACTGAAAAGCGGTCTAACCGACGAGTTCAGTAGTACGACCATAATGATATAAATAATCAAAAGCCGAAAGTGTCTACTTTCGGCTTTTTTTCGTTTCGAACTTGGCTATTTAAGCAGGGTGATTGGTCTATCTGGCTATGTTGAAGCGCATTTAAAGACTAATTATCCAGTTAGAGGATAAAGTTCTGTACAAATGATGCTTGTGAATTTATATTCAAATTTAATTTATATTTATTCTCTTATTTTAGGGTTAAGGTGTACCTATGGAACAGACAGATATCACGTCACTCATCCCCATTGTGATTACTTTGGTGTTGTCATTGGCGACAAGGAATGTGGTGATAGGCCTTTTTGCTGGTGTGCTGAGTGGTGTTGCAATGCTGACTGGCATGTTTAGCGAACTTAACCCGCTTGATACGTTTGGTACCATGGTGAAAGGTTACCTAGTCCCTCAACTTACCGACAGCTATAACGCTGGTGTGATCATGCTGTTGGTATTCATCGGTGGCTTTGTCGCATTGATGGAAAAGTCCGGTGGTGGCGTCGCGTTTGCAAAGCGAGTGACTCAGTGGGTAAGCAATAAATGCCAAGCTCAATTGTCAGCATGGTTGGGTGGAATCGTTATATTTTTCTCAGACTTAGGCACCCCTTTAATTGTTGGCCCTGTTTTTCGTCCCCTTTTCGATAAACTGAAACTTTCTAGACAGAAGCTAGCATTCATCATTGATTCAACCTCGTCGCCCGTTGCTATTCTTATCCCTTTCATTGGGTGGGGCGTGTATATCATGAGCCTTATTCAGAAAGAGTTCACGGCGTTGAATGTCAACATGTCCGATTGGGATGCGTTCATCGGTGCGATTCCTTTTCAGTTCTACGCATTCCTCGCGATTTTCATCGTTCCGCTCGTGTCCGTTAAAGGTTTAGATTTTGGGCCAATGGCAAAAGCTGAGCGTGATTGCCAGGCGGGAATTAACTCTGGCGTGAATAACGAATCACTAAATCCGTTCTCGCATAAAAATGCAAAGGCATCTTTTGTCTGGGCACCATTGTTAGTGATGCTGGTGGTGTTGTGTGCCATGCTGGTACCACAAGGTTTCCCGTTCCAAAAGGTCGCAGGTTCATCATTTAGAGCGGCGTTATCATCGGCTTATTTCTTTGCGGCGATTACATTAATTTCGTTAATGGCTTACTACGGTGTAAGAAAGTTGTCTGATGGTGTTTCTGTGTACTTAAAAGGCATGGGAAACATGATGCCAGTCGCGATCATCTTGGTATTGGCTTGGGCATTAAGCACCGTTGGTAAAGAGTTGGGTGCGGCAGCTTATATTGCTGAGCAAGCACAGAGCGGCTTTCCATATTGGTTAGTACCTGCGGTCGCGTTTTTATTATCGGCTATCATTTCATTCGCAACGGGATCGTCGTGGGGAACCTTCGCGATAATGATGCCATTGGTTATTCCAACCGCGATTGCGATAGATGCTCCCCTTCTCGTCGCAATTGGCGCTGTGTTGTCTGGTGGCTTGTTTGGTGACCATTGCTCACCGATTTCTGAAACCACGATTCTTTCTTCAACCGGGGCAGGGTGTGATCAGTTTGAACACTTTAAGACGCAGCTTCCTTACGCATTGATGAACGGCTCTATTGCTCTGATTAGTTTTGTAGTCGCAGGCTTTACGGGAAGTGCATTGGTTGTGTTAGGCGCTCTTGTTGCTCAGTTGATTGTCGTGACGTTGTTAGCCAAGCGCGATGCGAGTAAAAACGCTTCTTCAGACGTTCAATCTCAAGTGTCTGAGTCTAAAGCTCAACAAGCATAATTTAAGATAACAGGTGAGTGAGTAGATACGGGATGCGAGTAAACGAGTAACGAAAAGCTCGCCATCTGTTGCCTACGTTTGCTATTAAGGGGGCGCTTACTCAAATCTAAAGACTCTTTTCGCATCCCCATCTCGTTTATCGTACCTAAAAAAAACTCGTCATTCCCCACAGTAAGTAACGAACGTGACAGAGGGCTCTTGTGTGCCGCAAGTGCTCATATCGAAGAGTAGATTCCAGATATCCCGTCCCTCGATTCTAGAGTGACGTAGCACCAGGCTTTGTCTCATTGCCTCAACACTTACCTCACTCGTCATTCCTTACAGTGAGGAACGAACGTGATAGGGAATCTGTTTATTGATAGTTTCGGTGAATTGAATAGGTTCATTATGAAACCTATTTTCCATAAGATCATTTGTACAATCTTAGTTTTCGATAACTGGATTACCTAGTTGTACGGTTTATAGATTAAAATTTTCTGATAGTTTTTATCGCTTTTTTTTAATCAACCACTTTAATAAGGTAAATTCGTAATGTCGACCAAACTAGCTAACCCAGCGCCACTAGGCTTAATGGGTTTCGGTATGACCACCATTCTTCTTAATATCCACAACGCAGGTTTCTTCCCAATCGATTCTATGATTCTTGCAATGGGTATTTTTTACGGTGGTTTGAGCCAAGTTATCGTGGGCACTATGTGTTTCAAACGTGGTGACACGTTCGGTACAACTGCGTTTACTTCTTACGGCCTATTCTGGTTGTCTTTGGTTGGTTTAATCGTGATGCCTTACATGGGCCTACCTGCAAGCCCTGCAGCATTCATGGGTTGGTACCTACTACTATGGGGCATCTTCACAGGCTTCATGTTCATCGGCTCTCTATGCTACCCAGTGGCGAAGCAAGTAGTATTCGGTTCACTAACTATCTTGTTCTTCCTACTTGCAGCTCGTGATTTCACTGGCAGCGAACTAATCGGCACTATCGCTGGTTTTGAAGGTATCTTCTGTGGCGCTTCAGCTATCTACTTTGCAATGGCACAAGTAATCAACAACGAATACGGCCGCACAGTACTGCCTATCGGTGAGAAGAAAGCGCCTCAAATGGCAACACAAGAAATCGCTGCTTAATACTCTAACTCGGGAACAGTTAGTTTGTTATAAGCCATTTATTGGTTATGAATAAAACAAAAGGGGTTAGCCGAAATAGCTAACCCCTTTTTTATGCGTTATTAATAGCACTATTTGTTAAAGCGATCTATTTGCTAAGGAAAGCTTAAGCTGAAGGTTGCTCTACAGGTTTAGTGTCTGCAGCTTCTGCTTCTGGAGACTTGCCTGTTTTACGCTTGTACTTCTCTTCCCAGTAAGTTGCACCTTTAATGCCTAGTTTTACAGGGTTGAATGTGTACTCAGTTACGCCTTGTTTCTGCTGTTCTTCGTAGTCAGCTAGAGCTTTAAGCGCAGGCTTAGACATGAAGAAGATGATCAGAATACCAACGATGTTTAACCATGCCATCAAGCCAACACCAACATCACCCATTGCCCATGCAAGGTTCGCTGTTTTAACTGTGCCATAGAAAACGGCAGTGATAAGAACAAGCTTAAGTACGAACATCATGCCAGGGATCTTGATGGTACGACGTAGGTAAGCAATATTCGTTTCTGCGATGTAGTAGTAAGCAAGAATCGTTGTAAATGCGAAGAAGAACAGAGCAAATGCGATGAATGGCTTACCAATGCCTGGTAGTGCACTTTCAATAGCAAGCTGTGTAAATACAGGACCATTCGCACCAACGTTTGCTGCTAGGTTCTGAACAAGGAATACACCCTCAGCACCGCCGTGAACGTTGTAAGCACCAGTGATGATGATCATGAACGCTGTAGCTGAACATACTAGAAGTGTATCGATGTAGATAGAGAATGCTTGTACTAAACCTTGCTGAGCTGGGTGATCAACACTTGCAGCAGCTGCCGCGTGAGGACCAGTACCTTGACCTGCTTCGTTTGAGTAAACACCACGCTTAACACCCCAACCAATTGCAGCACCGAAGCCTGCCATAGGTGTGAATGCATCACCAACAATCATTGCGAAAACAGTTGGCACTTGGCTGATGTTTAGCAGAATGATAACGAACGCGATGATGATGTAAGCCAATGCCATGAAAGGAACAACGATCTGTGTGAAGTTCGCAATACGTTTAACACCACCAAAGATGATGAAAGCAAGGATGATAGCAACAACAGTACCGGTGAAAATTTTAGCGAAACTGAATGTACCGACAGCTGTTTCAATCATGTCACCTGAACCAAATGCAGCTTCTACAGCATTACCAATACTGTTTGACTGAACACCTGGAAGCAAAATACCACATGCAAAAATAGTCGCGATTGCGAAGATCCATGCGTACCACTTCTGACCCATTGCTTTTTCAATGTAGTAAGCCGGACCACCACGGAACTGGCCTTCGTCTTCTTCTTTGTAGATTTGCGCTAGCGTAGATTCTGCATAAGCAGTCGCGGCGCCAAAGAAGGCTACAACCCACATCCAGAATACTGCACCTGGGCCACCGAAACCGATAGCGGCAGCAACACCAGCAATGTTACCTGTACCTACACGGCCAGATAGCGAAACGGCTAGAGCTTGGAAAGACGAGATGCCTTTTGATGAGCTTTTACCCGATAGTAGCAAGCGCCACATTTCAAAGAAGTGACGGATTTGAACAAATCGAGTCATGATGGAGTAGAACAAACCTGCACCTAAACATAGGTAGATAAGTACTGGGCTCCAGATTATTCCATTCAAAAAATCAACGAATGACTGCATGAGTATTTTCCCTGTTAGTTTTGCTTATGATTGTTTTTCGAACAACACAATACTTCACTTGTAACCCGAGTGTTAAATTATTTAACTGCCTATTAGGATTACTGTGACATAAAGCATGTTACAGGGGGTGTTTGTTAACGATTAGTGCTAATTTGATAATCGTTCCATTAAAATTGATATGCAATTAGTTGTTTTTAGTGTCGGTTTGTAAAGTGAATAAATAGTGATTAATACAAATTTTCGAAACTCACAATATGTGTCAGAAGGGAAAAATGAGAGGAAACGTTGTTCAGTACTAATGACTGTTAACACATTACGACGGTAAAGATGCAAGAATATATCACCGATATAGTGAAATTAGGCAGGTTTAAGGGGAGGTATTATTTAAAATATCAGTAGTGATTTTTAGAACTTTCCGTAAGGATTACCGCAATCAGAAATCGTGAATTAATCGCCTGTTTTAAACGACTGTAAATCCTTTTCCAACCAAAGCTTGAGCGAACTCAGACTGAGTATTTGGCTCGCCGTGAATCAAATGCACCTCTTTCGGTGGAGTCGCGATGCCGTCTATAAATTGGTAAAGATCCTCTTTATCAGCATGGGCAGAATAGCCAGACATGCCATGAATTTGAGCATTAACCTCAACGTCTTTGTTATCAATAGAAACCTGCATTTCGCCTTGTTGCAGCTCTCGTCCGAGCGTCCCGTGCGCTTGATAGCTCGCTAAAATTACATCGGTTCGTTTATCGGGAAGCAAGGCAGATAAGTAGTTCATTATCCTGCCACCCTGACACATCCCAGAAGCTGCGACCACAATCGCAGGTTCACCTGTCGACTTGAGGCGATTCACGATTTTCTTGTGCATTCTATGTCCATCGACGGTAATGCACTGCTCAAAAGCGAGTGGGTGGCGTTCCAGTTCAAGACGCTGCTTTGCTTCTTGTCCCCACAACTCTTTAAAGCGTCGGTATGAACGTGTCACTTTCTGAGCCATCGGAGAATCGAGAATAATAGGAATATCGCTACTGAGTTGATGCTCAAAGATCAGGTGCTCGATATCAAACAGCAGTTCCTGAGTTCTGCCGATACTGAAGGCCGGAATTAGAATAACGCCACCGTCGAGCAGTGAACGATCAATGATTGCTTTGAGACGCTCAGCTCGCGTAGCAATATCATCATGTGTACTGGTGCCATAAGTGGATTCGATAAACAGATAGTCGGCTTGTCGTGGTGGCTTAGGATCGGGCAGTAGTGGTGTGTTACTTGGGCCTAAATCGCCAGAGAAGACTACCACCTCTTGGTTGGGTAACTTAATCTCGATATAGGCAGAACCTAAGATGTGCCCCGCAGGTTGAAAGCGAGCATACAGAGTATTTGGCCTATCATGATCCTTTCCGTTGTTTTGCTGTTTAGACGTGATTGTAAACCATTCCCCGTAAGGCTTGGGAGCAATTAACGAATGAATCTTTTTGAGTATCAGCTTCGACTGTTTATTGCTGAGTCCTTGCAGCTTTAAGCCATCCTCAATCATTAAAGGGGCAAGTTCAGCGGTGGCTTGCGTGCAATAAATCGGTTGGTTAAACCCACTGGCGAGTAACCAAGGTAATCGGCCAATATGATCAATGTGAGTATGGGTCAGCAGCAGAGCGTTGAGGCGGGAAGTTTCAAATTCAATATCAAGAGGGCGAGTGTCCGCACCTTGAAGCTTTTTACCTTGAAGATCTAAACCTTGAAAAAGGCCACAATCGATGAGCACCGCTTGGCCTGAATCTCTTAGCTCGTGACAAGATCCTGTGACAGTATGTTTGCCACCATGGTGAATCACTTCCATCGTTTGCTCCCATTGCTCTATAAAGCCGTTAACGCCTGTTTTTATTTTGCGGATAAGCGCCAGCAAGTAAAACAAGAACAATGAGAGTTGCGATCGTTGAGTGTCTTTTTAAGTAACTGAGCGATGACTCAGTGGTTTCGTTGCGAGTTAGTTTGTAGAAGAACGATCTGAATCCAACTCTGTTTTTTGCTGCGCCTCTAAACGAGCCACTTCGGCATCAAGCTCTGCTATTTTCTCTGCCATGAGTGCGTGACAGCGATTGGCCAGCTCTCTTGCGTCGCTAAGCTTGTATCCGGATACATCGATAGGTTCCAGCATCTCGGTGATCACAATGCCATTATTGGCTCGATTCAAGTCGATCTTATTGTGCGTGGTGCTGGTACACATCGGGGTGATAGGCACACCAGCTTCGATTGCCATTCGGAAAGCGCCCGTTTTGAATGGCAATAGTCCACGCCCTTTACTACGGGTTCCTTCCGGGTAAACCCAAACAGACAGATCTCTCTGATGAATCGCTTCCGCCACTTGCTTGATGGTATCGCGTGCTTTGGACTTATCTTCGCGGTTAATCATGATGTTACCGGTGATCCAATACAGCAGGCCAAAGAAAGGCACGTACAACAAATCGCGTTTGCCCAATGAAACAGTGCGTGGTCTTAGCATTCCTGGATCGGTCACAAAATCCAATATGCTTTGGTGGTTAGAGATGTAGACGCTGTTTTCTGGTGTCGGGGCATTGTCTAGGCCGCGTTGCACCAGTTTTACACCGATGATCTTTTGGAGTTGGTTGAACCAACGACAGAAAACGTACACATGCTTGGGGTTCTTGGGGCTAAACAAGCAGTAAACAAAAGCACATAGAGTGGTGAAAATAATAAACACCGTAGCCAAAATAATACGAAGAACAGCAAGCACAATTCACTCCTTACTCACCGCAGATGGCAGTGATTAAATAGTTTTAGATGCTTGAAGTTTTCACTCTATTTAACCGAATTGCAACAATTAACTGTTATAGGGTTCTGTTTTTAGATCTTTATATAAAACAAGGACTAACAATGGGTGTTTGACACGATTATCGAGCTTACACGTGTTCACCAGTAGCGAGGCATGTTCACCAATACTGTTTATTTGGATCCAACTCTTCTACCCATTCAGGATCTTGACGCGACTCTAAATAGAGTTGTAGGCCGTTATAGGACATGAAAGCTGCAGGGCCGCCGAGGTGCTCGAAATAGTCAAAATACTCATCTTCGAGAGCACAAAGGTGGGCTAAATCTTTAACCTTGTTAGCCAGCGCCCACTGAATGGCAAATACAGGCGCTATTGAGCCTGAAATATTCACCTCTTCGACGTTTGGGTTAAACATTGAATTAGCTTGCTCAAGCAGTATCTCTTCTTGTTCAGACTCTTGTTGTAGTACCTCTTCGACGATCTCCGAGCGCTTGGTATTAGAGACATTCTTGTTCAGCTTGGTGATTCGCAGTGCGTAGCTAAATCGGTCTGATGAAACGATGTCGACAAGCTGCGACAACAGCTCTTTGTCTACGCCTGCTGCCTTGGTGAAATAGTCGATACATGAATTGATTGAGGCATAACGAGTACCGTCAAACTCAAAGCCACTGGTTTCGTCGTATACCTCAAGTGGGATGTCATCAACCGACAAAGGCCAGCCTTTATAATCGACGCGTTGTTTGGCGATTTGATACATCTTCCAAGCGCTGCGCCCAAACCCACCGAGCGTCGAACCCGAGAAATCAGAATCAATAAGCTCTTGCTCCGTCCAGTTCTCACCGATGCCAAGGTGCTTAGCGTACTTGTCTATCAGAGTGTGTTTTATCTGATCGCGCACAGACCAAATTGAGGTCAGATTCTTTGAATAGTTAATTCTCGCACACTCATTACAAGCCGGCAGTGCGATCGGTGAATGGCCAATCTTGGCAACTGCCTGCGCTGTCTTAGGAAATTCAACAAGGTTACTGGAAGGCTCACCACAAAACCAACAGGTGTGGCGCAGATTGAATGGGGTATCTATGTGCGAGTATGTGTTCATTAGTTTTCTATCGGTTTGGTGCTTGAGGCGAGTTAATCATCTTCAAACAATTATCTCTGTTCGCACGTCAGCTTGCACCTTGTTTGTTTTTGTTTTTCTGACGAGATCAATTCGAGGTGTGACTCGCCTGATGAACTCATTAGGTGGATATTGATATAAAACAGTCACTAACGATAAATATTGCTCGGTGTGGCTGAACTTGCATGAGCTGCTAGCAATCGCCTAAGCTCCCCATTACTATTGAGATAGACTCCTTACTCCAATAGCGCATATGTCCTCATCGATTCCTTTTTACGATAAAAATGCTCACACACTTTGCCAGCAGTACAACTCAGTGACCTTCGAGAGGGTGCATAAAAGCTGGCAAGCTTATTGGCCTTTAGTGGGCGATAAAGTACTCGATGTCGGTGCTGGATGCGGTCGTGATGCGCTATGGATGCACAAGGCCGGATCTGATGTTATTGCGATAGAACCAAGTGCTTCATTACGCGAACAAGGCTCGAAATATACAGGCCCAAGTGTTACCTGGATTGATGATTCACTTCCCTCGCTTAGCCGCACTGAAAACCTCGGAATGCGTTTTGACTTGATATTGGTCAGTGCGGTTTGGATGCATCTCGCTCCGTCTCATCGAGAGCGCGCATTTAGAAAGTTGTCTAACTTGCTAGCTCCAAATGGCAAGTTGGTGATCACTCTGCGTCATGGGGAGTTTCAAGACAGTCGACAAGGCTATGAAGTCTCGGTTGAAGAGCTCGAGCGTTTATCAAAAAACAGCGCCTTGTTGGTTCGTCATGTTGATGATAGCCAAGATACATTGAACCGCAGTGAGGTGTGGTGGCAAACCGTGGTGATGACACTACCAGACGATGGCTCCGGTGACTTGAACAAGGTGCGCCACATTATTGTGAATGACAACAAGTCGGCCACATACAAGTTGGCTTTGTTGAGAACTCTACTGAGAATTGCTGATGCGCATTCAGGCGCTGTGATTGATCGAACTGATGGGAAAATTTCTCTACCAGTGGGCTTGGTTGCTCTGTATTGGGTTAGGCAGTTTAAGCGACTGATTGATATCGACATAGAAGGCGCTGGGATTCAGCAAAATAGCAACACAACGAAGGGACTTGGGTTTGTAAAAGAGGATGGTTGGAATAAACTCAAACACTTAAGTGCTGATGATCTAGCGATAGGCGCTATGTTTCTCGGCGATGAAGCTAAGGCTCTACAAAAGCTATTTTCACAAACGATCAGTACCATTAAATCAGGACCTGTGACTTTCATTTATCAAGGCTCGAAAGACAACCGACTATTCGATATATACCCACCTCACAAACGACGGAAGAGCCGAGAATCACTGGTCATTGATAGTGAGTTCTTAGAAAGTTTTGGTTATTTTACTCTCGATGAAAGCCTGTGGGAGTGCTTTAGAATCTACCACTCGTGGATTGAACCGCTGGTGGTGAATCAATGGGTCATGGAGATGCAGCGTTTCGAGTTGAACCGACAGCGAAGCATTTCACTACAGACTTATCACGACTGCTTGGTATGGATCGATCAAAACCATGATACTCGCGATGTGCGTAAACGTGTCGAGCAACTTAGATCTGATCGTGCCGACATTGTCAGCGTGTGGAGTGGAAAATCATTAAAAAATGAGTATCACGTTGATCACTGTTTGCCTTTCGCTTACTGGCCAAACAACGATAAGTGGAACCTCTTTCCTACTACAAGCAAAGAGAACTTAAGTAAAAGTGATAAAGTTCCTACGGCTGAAAAGCTGCGCTCGTCTAAGTCGAGGATTCTAGAGTGGTGGCAACTCGCTTGGAACGATTCGGCTCATTTTGAACAACAATTCTTTTCAGAAGCCGCGCTTTCGTTACCTAACATCCCTGCGCAGTGTCGAGACTTTGAAGAGGTGTTCGATGCAATGGGCTTGCAGGTACGTGGTGTAAAAAGCAGACTGCTGATTAGTGAGTGGCACTGATCATTAAGTGGGCTAGTTATCCCAAATAACCCTCAACAAACTAATCATCGAGAACATAATGAAATACATCGGAATTGATGGCTGCAAGTCGGGTTGGATCGCTTGGATTGTCTCTGACAATGAGATACCTGCGTTTAAAGTGGTAAACACCCTCGATGAGCTAGCGAGTGATCTTATCGGTTCAACGGCGCTTATCGACATGCCTATTGGCTTTAGCGATTCGCTTACTCCAGATAGATTATGCGATAAAGCGGCAAGACGTTTTCTAACCAGCAAGCGTGGTTCTTCCGTGTTTCCTGTTCCGTGCCGTGAGGCGGTTTACCAAACTGATTACATTGCGGCGTGCAGTGCCAATGTGGATCAGCTTGATAAGAAGTTTTCTAAACAGACTTGGGGAATAGTGCCCAAGATCCGTGAGCTTGATGAGCTCATTGAATCTCACCCCAGTCTTTCTATCAGGGAATCACATCCTGAGGTGGTGTTTGCAGCTTTGAAAGGTGAACCGCTAGCGTTTTCAAAACGAACTCAAGAAGGCAAAGAGGAACGGCTTTCTATTATTCAGCAACTCGCCCCTCAATGGTGTGAAGGCTTGTCGTTGGCCATTTCAAATACTAAACGCAAAGACGTCGCGATAGACGATATTTACGATGCGTTCGTACTTATGTTGGTTGCCTATTACGCTTCGCAATTATCGACCTTACCAGAGCCTTCTGATGTTGGTGGAGAAGCGGATGTCGACCAGAACGGACGAGTTCGAGAGATTGTCTATTGGGACAAAACGCGCTAACAAAGCGTACGCTCAACTTGGCTTAATATGTTATTTTCTAACTTATGCTATTTTCCAACTTCTGCTACTTTTCACTCTTACTATTTTTGAGTCTTTGATATGAAACGTTTTATTGTCGGCTGGCTGGCCACTGTGCTCAGTGCTGCGAGTTATGCCCAAGTTGCCCCTATATCTCAATGGCAATGCGACATGATGAAAAAGAACAATGTCTTGAGTAGTGGTGCGCCTGTTGGTTGTGAGCGACTATCCAAAGTGGATTTCGACTTCATTAATTTCAAAGGGGAAACGCAACAGGGCAATATGATCGTGCTTGATGTGGTTGCACTTGCTGTTGAACAAATCTTTTCAGAGCTTAAACAGCGCAATTTTCCTCTTCATTCTGCTCGCTTAATGCGTGAATTCAGAGGTGACGATAACGCCTCAATGGACGCGAACAACAGCAGTGCGTTTAACGCTCGTCCTATTACTGGCGGAGGAGGTTGGTCGAAACATGCCTATGGTGTGGCAATCGACATCAACCCAGTTCAAAACCCTTTCTTAGAGTTTAATAGCAACGGAAGAATCACGGTAAAGCCTTCACAATCTGCGACAAGTTATGTGAACCGTACTCGCTTTCGTGCGCGTGATGAAATAGAACGTAGCGGCATGGCTGAAGATGTGGTGGAGCTGTTTGCCCATCACGGATTTATGATCTGGGGAGGGGATTGGAATAGCCCAATCGATACCCAACATTTTGAGGTCGGCTCAAGAAAATTCGTTAACCAACTGCTTTCTAAACCACAACCTGAAGCCAAAGTGTTATTTGAGCGCTACGTCGAATCTTATCGACAATGTTTTAATCAAAATAAAGGCGAGGACGCAGAAAAAGCTCGAGCTATCTGCGCAAAGAAAACAGTCGGGACTTTTTAGTGCTATGTTTATCTAGAACCGTTTGTGTTTTAGCAAGTTAAACTCGCTTCAGGTGTGTTTTGAATAGCTAAGGTCAGCGCCCGTCGTTGGCTTTTTTTTGTATTCATTTCTTCAATAGAACACCGAGCATTGAAAAGGTTATTGGGTATCCATTAGTCAATAATCGATAAGCGAATGCAGCGCAAAGTCATCGGTTTGTCATTTAAAAACTCATAGCGTTAACGTTATGTGAGAACCATTGCTGGTGGGGGAACTCTTCGCGCAAACGCCAGTATTATTAGTGAACTGATCACAACGGACCAACTAATGAAAAAGATACCTTTGGCTCTAACTCTTTTAAGCACTCTACTTTTTTCACAATACACTTTGGCTACTGACACTTCACCTACCACTCAAAATCCCACTTACGAACTCGATGGTAAGTCGGTATTAGGTCGCACTGAGAACGTGTACCTATCTAGCGTTCAAGGGCTAAAAGACGTTCCTTTCATTGGTAAAATTGATACCGGTGCGGAAACCACTTCTATGCATGCTGAAGACATTCATGTGAAGAGCTCTAATCCCGATTACCAAAATCTCAAAGACCAAGAGTTGATGGCGGCGTTAACCGAAGACCTGTTGAACAATTCCGATGTTGATTACGATGATTGGGATGGCAGTACCTTTGCGAAATATGAGGCTGTGGTGTCTTTTAAGGTTCAAAACCCACGCACGGGAGACATGGTATTAATCGAAGCGCCTTTAGAGCGTGTCAGCATGATACGTAGCCGCACCAGCAGCACGCCTTTACTTCGTCCTACCGTAAAAATGTCGCTTACCATTGCAGACCAAGAATTAAAAACAGACGTTAACCTGACGGACAGAAGTCACTTCTCTGCGCCAGTGCTGATCGGCAAAACCTTTCTTGCTGACAACGCCTTAGTGTTTGCTGGTTACGACTATTTGCAAGAGCAGGAAAACGCGACGGTTGTTGGCCGTAAAGAGGTGGTGTCTATCTCCGGAATGGCGATGAATGCGACCTTCTCTTTAAAGAACCGCTACAGTATTTTGCATGCTAAAGACATCGACATAGACAAAAAGAACAGTGAAGTGACGTTTGATATGTTCGATAACGACGGCAAACAAAAAGAGATGACATTGCCGTTGGTTCGTATGTTAAGCGTGAGCGGTAAGAAGAGACCTTTAGTCTATGTGCCAGTTCAACTCGATGAAAACACAACTAAAGACGTTCTGGTGTACCTACGTGAGCGCTCGAGTAGTGAGTCGCAGTTGAGATTTGGAACCAGCACAGCCAGTGAGCTCTTCATGATTGATACCAATGCAGAAAATATTCTTTCTGAAGGTTCAGAGAGCTTTAGCGATGTGGCGGAGGCTGGTGAGCCTTTAATTATCTCACCAGAAGAAGACATTACGATTGATAACTTCCCGCTTAAGGCCGTGGCTTCTTTCACTGTCAATACACCTTTGCTGAAGGTCGACAGTTTTGAAATGACAGGTAAAGGCAAAGATGCTTCCGTTGAATTTTATCTTACGGATGTAAATGGTGAGAAGCAGAAGGTGACCAAGCCAATTATTAAGAAGCTTAAAGTCGGGGATGATACTCGCCCTGTTGTAAGTGGTGAGTTTGCGGTGTCTGGAAAAGTGCGTACGCAAGAGTTCGCCATCGACGTGCTCAATACAAATGAGAAAGAAGCGTACTTTATTTTAGGCAAGAAGATGGCAAAAGAGGGCGTTTACGTTAATACGCGTTCTGATTACCTTCTGAAAGCCGAACCACTGTTTAAAGTTGGGCATATTGAAGTAGTAGAAGTGAACGGCATGAAGTTCCCGGCCAAGCTCGACACTGGTGCGGATGTAAGCTCAATGAACGCAGTCAACATCAAACGATTTAAGAAAGATGGCCAAGACATGGTGAGCTTTACCTATCAAAACAACCAAGGCGATAAGCAAGATTTCACCAAGCCAGTGATTGATGTAATGCGTATCAAAGCCAAGAAAGGCGAGAAGGTGAACATTCGCCCTGTGGTAGAAATGAAGGTTAAGCTCGGAGACCTAGAGAAAGAGGTGAGGGTAAACCTTCAAGACCGTTCTCGCTTCGAATACAGCATGATCCTAGGTAAGAACTTCTTGAAGCACGGCGCAGTAGTGAGCAGCGATGAAGATTACTTGTTAGGTGATATGGAGTAACCCCTAAACTTATCTAAGTTCGTATCAGAACAGCTCTAAACGGCCACATATTTCAGCAATGGGATGTGTGGTTTTTTATTGAGTGTCTGGTTTTACTATTGATGTGCTAATGGTAACTCATTGTTAATAATGTGATTTTTCATATTATGGCAAGTAAAATAAAGATAAAAAAAGGTTCATCGC
>NZ_JBFRMM010000043.1:0-146088 GCF_041470465.1 Vibrio sp. 10N.261.55.F4
GGTGTTGTAGCTAAAATCTTTGCATAAGATTTGACGAACCACTAGTAAAAAGGGCATCATTTGATGCCCTTTTTCTGCGCTAAAAAAAGAGTTGGATGTTTTGACATCGATTTTTGCTCTTAGCAAAGAATTAAACGGTCTTTTTGACTAAAATGACTGTTAGATGTGTTGTTTTGCAACGCAAAGGAATGTGCCCTGCAACAGCGGGGTTATTGTCGTCTATATTTAAGACTTATCACAGGTTGGTTTTATGAAAGCAAACGCTGAAACTCCTGATAGCTCAGGTGCAGCAGATACAATGAAGTGGATTGTCGCTTTTGTTCTGTTGGCTGCTGCTGTTGTGGGTAATTACCTGTATGGTGAATTGTCTGTTGTAATTCGCGCTGCAGGTGTAGTTGTGCTGATTGCTGCCGCACTAGGCGTTGCAGCAACAACAACTAAAGGTAAAGCTGCGATCGATTTTGCAAAAGAATCTCGTATGGAGATTCGTAAAGTTGTTTGGCCTACTCGCCAAGAAACTATGCAAACTACATTGATCGTTTTAGCTGTATGTATTGTTATGTCTCTAGTGCTTTGGGGAATTGACGGCATTATGGTCCGTCTAGTTTCTCTAGCAACTGGGGTGTAGAGGGTTCTGATTCATGAGTGAAGCTCCAAAAAAACGTTGGTATGTAGTTCAAGCCTTTTCTGGCTTTGAAGGTCGTGTTGCACAGTCGCTACGCGAGCATATTAAAATGCACAACATGGAAGAACTATTTGGCGATGTGCTAGTACCTACTGAAGAAGTAGTGGAAATGCGTGCAGGCCAACGCCGTAAAAGTGAACGTAAATTCTTCCCTGGCTACGTATTAGTTCAAATGATCATGAATGATGAATCATGGCACTTAGTACGCAGCATTCCGCGTGTTATGGGCTTCATTGGTGGTACCTCTGATCGTCCTGCACCAATCACTGATAAAGAAGCTGATGCTATCTTGAACCGTCTAGAGAAAGCGAGCGAGTCTCCACGTCCTAAGACAATGTTCGAAGCGGGTGAAGTGGTTCGTGTGAACGATGGTCCATTTGCTGACTTCAACGGTACTGTTGAAGAAGTAGATTACGAGAAAAGCCGCATTAAGGTATCTGTATCGATCTTTGGTCGTGCAACACCGGTTGAGCTTGAATTTGGTCAGGTTGAAAAACTGGACTAAAACTCTAAGTTTTGAACAAGCTGTGGATAAATACTTCATAAGTTGTTCAAAATAAAAGAGTATAAAAAATCACCTTTTTAGGGTTGTTAAAGGCGCGAATTATGATTATAATTTCGCGCCTTTTTGCTTCTGTGGAAGTGAAAAAGAGTTAATTGAATTTATGGGGAGCTCGCCTTGCGGCTAGCGCATGTACCCAAAATATTAGGAAATATCATGGCTAAGAAAGTTGAAGCTTATATCAAACTGCAAGTTGCAGCTGGTATGGCAAACCCAAGTCCACCGGTTGGTCCTGCTCTAGGTCAACACGGCGTGAACATCATGGAATTCTGTAAAGCGTTCAACGCAAAAACAGAATCTGTTGAGAAAGGTCTACCTACTCCAGTAGTTATTACTGTTTACAACGACCGTTCTTTCACGTTCGTAACTAAGACTCCACCTGCTGCTGTTCTTCTTAAGAAAGCTGCTGGCGTTAAGTCTGGTTCAGGTCGTCCAAACACTGAGAAAGTTGGTACTGTTACTGACGCTCAAGTTCAGGAAATCGCAGAAACTAAAGCTGCTGATATGACTGGTGCTGACATCGAAGCAATGAAACGTTCTATTGCTGGTACTGCTCGTTCAATGGGCCTAGTGGTAGAGGGATAAGATCATGGCTAAACTTACTAAGCGTATGCGCGTAATCCGCGACAAAGTTGACTCAACTAAAGAATACGAAATCAGCGAAGCTGTTGCTCTTCTTAAAGAACTAGCGACTGCTAAATTCGTTGAGTCTGTAGATGTTGCTGTTAACCTAGGCATCGATGCTCGTAAATCTGACCAAAACGTTCGTGGCGCAACAGTGCTACCTCACGGTACTGGCCGTGACATCCGCGTTGCTGTTTTCACTCAAGGTGCAAACGCAGAAGCTGCTAAAGCTGCTGGCGCAGATATCGTTGGTATGGAAGATCTTGCTGAGCAAGTGAAAAAAGGCGAAATGAACTTCGACGTAGTTGTTGCTTCTCCAGATGCAATGCGTGTTGTTGGTCAACTAGGTACAATCCTAGGTCCACGTGGCCTTATGCCAAACCCTAAAGTTGGTACTGTAACTCCTAACGTTGCTGAAGCGGTTAAGAACGCTAAAGCTGGTCAGGTTCGTTACCGTAACGACAAGAACGGCATCATCCACACTACTATCGGTAAAGCATCTTTCGAAGCTAGCCAGCTTCAAGAGAACCTAGAAGCACTTCTAGTTGCTCTTAAGAAAGCTAAGCCTTCTTCAGCTAAGGGTTCTTACCTGAAGAAAGTAAGCATCTCTACTACGATGGGTGCTGGTGTTGCTGTTGATCAAGCTAGTCTTGATACTCAAGCAAACTAATTTGCTTAGGCGCAGATTTAGTGTATACTTCTGCGCCTAATATTTGTGGTTGGGTGGTTTTAAAGCAATTTGAAATCATCTATCCCAAGACCGTAGGCGCTGTCGATTTTCATTAGATTATTGATAGCTTAATAAAACCTACGTAGGCGATGTTGTGGTTTGAAGTGGATTTATTCATTTTTAAATAACATCGTAAACGCTCAATACATTTTGTATTGGGTGCTGTAATCACAACCAGAGGTTAATCCAAATGGCTTTAAATCTTCAAGACAAAAAAGCAATTGTTGCTGAAGTCAACGAAGCTGCCAGTGGTGCACTTTCTGCAGTTGTAGCTGATTCTCGTGGCGTTGAAGTTGGCGCAATGACTTCTCTACGTAAACAAGCTCGCGAAGCGGGTGTTTACATGAAAGTTGTTCGTAACACACTAGCACGCCGTGCGGTTCAGGGTACAGACTACGAGTGTCTAGTAGACACTTTCACTGGTCCAACTCTGATCGCGTTCTCTAACGAGCACCCAGGTGCTGCAGCGCGTCTTTTCAAAGACTTCGCTAAAGAGAACAAAGATTTCGAGATCAAAGCTGCTGCATTTGAAGGCGCAGTTACTGATGCTGAAGTACTAGCGACACTACCAACTTACGACGAAGCTATCGCACGCCTAATGATGTGCATGAAAGAAGCTTCTGCTGGCAAGCTGGTTCGTACTATCGCTGCACTACGTGACCAAAAAGAAGAAGCAGCGGCTTAAGCCTTGCTTTTCACTGGTTGCAAATTAAACTTATTGTTGACTTAAAAGAGAATTGTTATGTCTATTACTAACGAGCAAATCCTAGACGCAGTTGCAGAAATGTCTGTAATGCAAGTTGTTGAGCTTATCGAAGCTATGGAAGAGAAATTCGGCGTTTCAGCTGCAGCTGCAGTTGTAGCTGGTGGCGCAGCTGGCGGCGACGCTGCTGCTGAGCAAACTGAATTCGACGTAATCCTAACTGCTGCTGGCGCTAACAAAGTACAAGTTATCAAAGCTGTACGTGGCGCAACTGGCCTAGGTCTTAAAGAAGCTAAAGGTCTTGTAGACTCAGCTCCTGCAGCGCTTAAAGAAGGCGTTGACAAAGCTGAAGCTGAAGCTCTTAAAGCACAGCTAGAAGAAGCTGGCGCTTCTGTTGAAATCAAGTAATTATTACTTAATTTCATAGCCGCAAGGCTAATGGCTGGTGGTTTATTAACCACCGGCCTTTTTGCGCTGTAGGGCTATGACGAAATTTCCGCTGTTTAACCGTCATAATCCGAGCAAAAAAACAGTCATTTTTTCGAAATGATTGTTCACTACCACTAAACAGCTGTTTGTCACCACCCCCTCTGAAGAGTGTTTTGGGTGGTTTGGGTCACTTATCAGCGAGCTGAGGAACCCCATGGTTTACTCTTATACCGAGAAAAAGCGCATCCGTAAGGATTTTGGTACTCGTCCACAAGTTTTGGACATTCCATACCTGTTATCGATCCAGCTTGATTCTTTCGACAAATTCATCGAACAGGATCCAGAAGGTCAATACGGTCTTGAAGCTGCTTTCCGTTCTGTATTTCCAATTCAGAGCTACAACGGCAATTCTGAGCTGCAATACGTTAGCTACCGTCTTGGTGAGCCAGTTTTTGACGTTAAAGAATGTCAAATCCGCGGTGTTACTTACTCAAAGCCACTACGCGTAAAACTACGTCTAGTTATCTTTGATCGAGATGCACCAGCAGGTACTGTAAAAGACATTAAAGAACAAGAAGTCTACATGGGCGAAATTCCGCTTATGACAGACAATGGTACTTTCGTAATTAATGGTACCGAGAGGGTTATCGTATCCCAGCTGCACCGAAGCCCAGGCGTGTTCTTCGACAGTGATAAGGGTAAGACCCACTCATCAGGTAAAGTTCTTTATAACGCACGTGTAATTCCTTACCGTGGCTCATGGTTAGACTTTGAGTTCGATCCTAAGGATAACTTATTCGTACGTATCGACCGTCGTCGTAAGCTACCAGCATCGATTATTCTTCGTGCACTTGGTAAATCGACTGAAGAAATCCTTGATCTGTTCTTCGACAAAGTGAACTTCGAAGTGAAAGACCAAACTCTTCTTATGGAGTTGGTTCCTGATCGTCTACGTGGTGAAACTGCGTCATTCGACATCGAAGCAAACGGTAAAACTTACGTTGAGACTGGTCGTCGTGTTACTGCTCGCCATATCCGTCAACTTGAAAAAGATGGCGTTGAGCACATCGAAGTACCAGTAGAGTACATCGTTGGTAAAGTTGCATCTAAAGATTACATCAACGAAGCAACTGGCGAGATCATCGTTGGCGCGAACCAAGAGATTAGCCTAGAAGCTCTTGCTAACCTGTCTCAAGCAGGCCACAAGGCTCTACAAACTCTGTTCACGAATGACCTAGATCACGGTCCATTCATGTCAGACACTCTACGTGCAGATAGCACAGTAGATCGCATCTCTGCATTGGTAGAAATCTACCGCATGATGCGTCCTGGCGAGCCACCAACGAAAGAAGCTGCAGAGTCTCTATTCGAAAGCCTATTCTTCTCTGAAGAACGTTACGACCTATCAACTGTAGGCCGTATGAAGTTCAACAGCTCTATCGAGCGTGAAGAAGAAGAAGAGCGCGGTACTCTGGATGAATCAGACATCATCGAAGTGATGAAGAAACTGATTGGTATCCGTAACGGTATTGGTGAAGTGGACGATATCGACCACCTTGGCAACCGTCGTATCCGTTCTGTAGGTGAAATGGCAGAAAACCAATTCCGTGTTGGTCTAGTTCGTGTAGAACGTGCCGTTAAAGAGCGCCTAAGCCTTGGTGACCTTGATGCAATCATGCCTCAAGATCTTATCAACGCTAAGCCGATCTCTGCTGCAGTTAAAGAATTCTTTGGCTCTTCACAGCTTTCACAGTTCATGGACCAAAACAACCCATTGTCAGAAGTTACGCACAAACGTCGTATCTCTGCTTTAGGTCCTGGTGGTCTTACTCGTGAGCGCGCAGGCTTCGAAGTACGTGACGTTCACGTAACTCACTACGGTCGTCTATGTCCGATCGAAACGCCTGAAGGTCCAAACATCGGTCTAATTAACTCACTATCTGCGTTTGCACGTTGTAACGATTACGGTTTCCTAGAAACTCCGTACCGTCGTGTAGTAGATGGTGTAGTAACAGAAGAAGTTGATTACCTGTCTGCAATCCAGGAAGGTCAATTCGTAATCGCGCAAGCAAACACCATTCTTACTGAAGAAGGTACGTTTGCAGATGAGCTAATCACAGCTCGTCAAAAAGGTGAATCTGGTCTTCACTCACGCGATCACGTTGACTACATGGACGTTGCGACAAACCAAGTAGTATCTATCGCTGCTTCGCTTATCCCGTTCCTAGAACACGATGATGCGAACCGTGCATTGATGGGTGCCAACATGCAACGTCAAGCTGTACCAACACTTAAGGCTGATAAGCCTCTAGTAGGTACTGGTATCGAACGTAACATCGCAGTTGACTCTGGTGTTACAGCGGTTGCTAAACGTGGTGGTCAAGTTCAGTCTGTAGACGCTTCTCGTATCGTAGTTAAGGTTAACGAAGATGAATTGGTACCTGGCGAAGCTGGTATCGATATCTACAACCTAACTAAGTACACGCGTTCGAACCAAAACACATGTATTAACCAACGTCCAACTGTACTTCCTGGTGAACCAGTTGCACGTGGCGATGTTCTTGCTGATGGTCCTTCAACAGACCTTGGTGAACTAGCTCTTGGCCAAAACATGCGTATCGCATTCATGCCTTGGAACGGTTACAACTTCGAAGACTCGATCTTAGTATCTGAGCGCGTAGTTCAAGAAGACCGTTTCACGACAATCCACATCCAAGAACTATCTTGTGTGGCTCGTGATACTAAGCTGGGTTCTGAAGAGATCACAGCTGATATTCCAAACGTAGGTGAGTCTGCTCTGTCTAAACTAGACGAGTCAGGTATCGTTTACATTGGTGCTGAAGTTAAGGGTGGCGACATCCTAGTTGGTAAAGTAACCCCTAAAGGTGAAACTCAACTGACTCCTGAAGAGAAGCTGCTACGTGCTATCTTCGGTGAGAAAGCATCTGATGTTAAAGATACTTCTCTACGTGTACCAAATTCTGTTTCGGGTACTATCATCGATGTACAAGTCTTCACTCGCGATGGCGTAGAGAAAGACAAGCGTGCACTTGAAATCGAACAGATGCAGCTTAAAGAAGCTAAGAAAGACCTAACTGAAGAGTTCCAAATTCTTGAGGGTGGCCTTCTTAACCGTGTTAAAGCTGTACTTCTGTCTGGTGGTTACTCTGAAGCTAAGCTTGATACTATCGGTCGTAAGCAATGGCTAGAGCAAGTTCTAGAAGACGATGCGCTACAAACACAGCTTGAGCAACTTGCTGAGCAGTGGGATGAGCTAAAAGCAGACTTCGATAAGAAGTTTGAAACTAAGCGTCGTAAAATCACTCAAGGTGATGATCTAGCGCCTGGCGTTCTTAAGATTGTTAAAGTTTACCTAGCGGTTAAACGTCGTATCCAGCCTGGTGATAAGATGGCCGGTCGTCACGGTAACAAAGGTGTAATCTCTAAGATTAACCCTGTTGAAGACATGCCATACGATGAGAAAGGTCAGCCTGTAGACATCGTACTTAACCCGCTGGGTGTACCATCGCGTATGAACATCGGTCAGATCCTAGAAGTTCACTTAGGTTTGGCTGCGAAAGGTATCGGTGACAAGATCAACCAAATGGTTAAGGAACAACAAGAACTGCATAAGTTCCGTGAGTTCCTACAGAAGGTTTACGATCTTGGTGATACTCGTCAGAAAGTTGATATTGCTGAACTGTCTGATGATCAAGTTCGTACACTGATCAAGAACCTACGTGGCGGTCTACCGATTGCTACTCCTGTGTTCGACGGTGCTTCTGAGTCTCTAATCAAAGAACTACTTAAACTGGGTGATCTGCCAGAATCTGGTCAGCTTAAACTGTTTGATGGTCGTACTGGTGATTCGTTTGAGCGTCCTGTAACTGTTGGTTACATGTACATGCTGAAACTGAACCACTTGGTTGATGACAAGATGCATGCTCGTTCAACTGGTTCTTACAGCCTAGTAACTCAGCAACCACTTGGTGGTAAAGCTCAGTTCGGTGGTCAGCGTTTTGGTGAGATGGAAGTATGGGCACTAGAAGCATACGGTGCTGCATATACTCTACAAGAAATGCTAACAGTTAAGTCAGATGACGTTAACGGCCGTACTAAGATGTATAAGAACATCGTAGACGGTAACCATAGCATGGAACCTGGTATGCCTGAGTCGTTCAACGTACTGTTGAAAGAGATTCGCTCGCTAGGTATCAACATCGAGCTAGAAGACGAAGAGTAATCCCTCCTTCTTTTTAAAAGAAGATAGGATTATTTGGTAAAAGGGAGCTTGCTACAGCAGTGAGCTCCTTTAACTCCTTACAGGAGCTGAATGTGAAAGACTTATTAAACTTTCTAAAAGCACAGCATAAGACCGAAGAATTTGATGCAATCAAAATCGGTCTATCTTCACCAGACATGATCCGTT
Organism: Vibrio sp. 10N.261.55.F4; assembly: GCF_041470465.1. Classification (NCBI taxonomy): domain Bacteria; kingdom Pseudomonadati; phylum Pseudomonadota; class Gammaproteobacteria; order Vibrionales; family Vibrionaceae; genus Vibrio; species Vibrio sp. 10N.261.55.F4. Next base: position 8,163 of record NZ_JBFRMM010000043.1, read on the forward strand.
CATGGTCTTTTGGTGAAGTTAAAAAGCCGGAAACAATTAACTATCGTACGTTCAAACCTGAACGTGATGGTCTGTTCTGTGCACGTATTTTTGGTCCAGTTAAAGACTACGAATGTCTTTGTGGCAAATACAAGCGCCTGAAGCACCGTGGTGTTATCTGTGAGAAGTGTGGCGTTGAAGTTACACAAACTAAAGTTCGTCGTGACCGCATGGGCCACATCGAGCTAGCTTCACCAGTTGCTCACATCTGGTTCCTAAAATCACTGCCGTCTCGTATCGGTCTACTAATGGATATCCCTCTACGTGATATCGAACGTGTTCTTTACTTCGAGATGTACGTAGTAACTGAACCAGGTATGACTGATCTAGAAAAATCTCAGATGCTTACTGAAGAAGAGTATCTGGATCGTCTAGAAGAGTGGGGTGACGAATTTACTGCTAAGATGGGTGCTGAAGCGATCAAAGATCTGCTTGCAACAATGGACCTTCATCAAGAAGTGGAAGAAATGCGCGAAGAGTTAGAAACGACTAACTCAGAAACTAAGCGTAAAAAAGTTACTAAGCGCCTGAAGCTAGTTGAAGCGTTCATTGCATCGGGTAACGATCCGCAATGGATGATTCTGACTGTACTTCCGGTTCTGCCGCCAGATCTACGTCCTCTAGTACCACTAGATGGCGGTCGTTTTGCGACTTCAGATCTGAACGACCTTTACCGTCGTGTGATCAACCGTAACAACCGTTTGAAGCGCCTTCTAGAGCTAGCGGCTCCAGACATCATCGTACGTAACGAAAAGCGTATGCTGCAAGAGTCTGTTGATGCACTTCTAGATAACGGTCGTCGTGGTCGTGCTATCACTGGTTCTAACAAGCGTCCTCTGAAATCTCTTGCTGATATGATCAAGGGTAAACAAGGTCGTTTCCGTCAGAACCTTCTAGGTAAACGTGTAGACTACTCTGGCCGTTCTGTAATCACAGTAGGTCCATACCTTCGTCTACATCAGTGTGGTCTTCCTAAGAAGATGGCACTTGAGCTATTTAAGCCGTTCATCTACAGCAAGCTAGAAACTCGTGGCATGGCTACGACAATCAAAGCTGCTAAGAAGATGGTAGAGCGCGAAGAAGCTATCGTTTGGGATATCCTGGACGAAGTAATCCGCGAACACCCAGTACTGCTTAACCGTGCACCTACACTTCACCGTCTAGGTATCCAAGCGTTTGAACCAGTACTAATCGAAGGTAAAGCGATTCAGCTTCACCCACTAGTGTGTGCGGCATACAACGCCGACTTCGATGGTGACCAAATGGCGGTACACGTGCCTCTAACTCTAGAAGCACAGCTTGAAGCACGTACACTGATGATGTCGACGAATAACATTCTGTCGCCAGCGTCAGGTGATCCGATCATCGTACCTTCTCAGGACGTTGTATTGGGTCTTTACTACATGACACGTGACAAGATCAACGTGAAAGGCGAAGGTATGTACCTTGCTGGCCCTGCTGAGGCTGAAAAGGCATACCGTACTAAGACTGCTGAGCTACACGCTCGCGTTAAAGTACGTATCACCGAAACTGTAGTAGACGAAGATGGTAACAGCACTACTGAAACGAAGATGGTTGATACAACTGTCGGCCGTGCAATGCTATGGCAAATCGTTCCAGCTGGCCTACCGTACAGCATCGTTAACCAAAAGTTAGGTAAGAAGCAGATCTCTACTCTTCTTAACGAGTGTTACCGTAAGCTTGGTCTAAAAGATACAGTAGTATTTGCTGACCAAATCATGTACGCAGGTTTTGCATACGCTGCACTTTCTGGTGTTTCTGTAGGTATCGACGATATGGTTGTACCTCAAGCGAAATACGATGAAATTGAATCTGCTGAAGAAGAAGTTCGCGAAATCCAAGAGCAATTCCAATCTGGTCTTGTTACTGCGGGTGAGCGTTACAACAAAGTTATCGATATCTGGGCATCTACGAATGACCGCGTTGCGAAAGCAATGATGGATAACCTATCTTCTGAAACAGTTATCAACCGTGACGGCGAAGAAGAACAGCAAGAATCGTTCAACAGCATCTACATGATGGCCGACTCGGGCGCACGTGGTTCTGCAGCTCAGATTCGTCAGCTAGCAGGTATGCGTGGTCTGATGGCGCGTCCAGATGGTTCAATCATCGAAACGCCGATCACAGCGAACTTTAAAGAAGGTCTAAACGTCCTTCAGTACTTTATCTCAACGCACGGTGCTCGTAAGGGTCTTGCGGATACAGCACTGAAAACAGCAAACTCGGGTTACCTAACTCGTCGTCTAGTAGACGTTGCTCAAGACGTTGTAGTACACGAACATGACTGTGGCACGCATGAAGGTATCGACATGATGCCTCACATCGAAGGTGGTGACGTTAAAGTTGCACTTTCTGAGCTTGCTCTAGGTCGTGTAGTAGCTGAAGACGTTCTTAAGCCTGGTACTGAAGATGTACTGATTCCACGTAATACTCTGATTGATGAGAAGTGGTGTCAAATCATGGAAGACAACTCAGTAGATAGCATGAAAGTGCGCTCTGTTGTTACCTGTGATGCAGACTTCGGTTGTTGTGCACAGTGTTACGGTCGTGACCTAGCACGTGGTCACCTAGTGAACCAAGGTGAAGCAGTTGGTGTTATCGCTGCACAATCTATCGGTGAACCGGGTACACAGCTAACGATGCGTACGTTCCACATCGGTGGTGCGGCATCTACTGCAGCAGCAGAGAACAGCATCCAAGCTAAGACAACTGGTACTGTGAAACTTCACAATGCTAAGTTCGTAGTTAACAAAGATAAGAAACTGGTTATCACTTCTCGTGCATCTGAGATGACGATTATTGATGAATTCGGCCGTACTAAAGAGAAGCACAAACTTCCTTACGGTTCGATGCTAACCAAAGGCGACAACGCAGCAGTTACTGCTGGTGAAGTTGTAGCTAACTGGGAAGCGCATACCATGCCAATCATCACTGAAGTGGCAGGTCGTATCCAATTCGTAGATATGATCGATGGTATTACAGTTTCTCGTCAAACTGACGATCTAACGGGTCTTTCTTCAAGTGAAGTTACAGACGCAGCAGCTCGCCCAGCAGCAGGTAAAGATATGCGTCCAGCTATCAAACTTGTTGATGAGCAAGGTAACGACGTAATGATCCCTGGTACTGATATGCCAGCTCACTACTTCCTACCTGGCAAAGCGATTGTAAACATCGAAGATGGCGCTGAAGTTGGCATCGGTGACACACTATCTCGTATCCCTCAAAAATCGAGCGGAAACAAAGATATCACCGGTGGTCTACCACGCGTAGCTGACCTATTCGAAGCTCGTAAGCCTAAAGAGCCTGCGATCCTTGCTGAGCACACAGGTACTGTGTCTTTCGGTAAAGAAACGAAAGGTAAGCGTCGTCTAGTAATCACTCGTGAAGGCGGTGACGCTTACGAAGAGATGATTCCTAAGCATCGTCAATTGAACGTGTTCGAAGGTGAGAAGATTGAACGTGGTGATGTAATCGCCGACGGTCCTGAAACTCCACACGATATCCTGCGTCTACGTGGTATCCACGCAGTAACTCAGTACATCGCGAACGAAGTTCAAGAAGTTTACCGCTTACAAGGCGTAAAGATTAACGATAAGCACATCGAGACTATCGTTCGTCAAATGCTACGTAAGTGTACAATCACTCATTCTGGTGACTCTCCGTTCCTACCTGGCGAACAAGTTGAGTACCACAATGTTAAGATTGCTAACCGTAAGCTAGAAGCTGAAGGTAAAGAACTAGTACGTTTCGAACGTGATCTACTAGGTATTACTAAAGCATCTCTTGCAACTGAGTCATTCATCTCAGCTGCATCGTTCCAAGAAACGACTCGCGTACTAACAGAAGCTGCGGTTTCTGGTAAGCGTGATGACCTTCGCGGTCTGAAAGAGAACGTAATTGTTGGTCGTCTGATCCCAGCTGGTACTGGTTTCGCATACCACCAAGAGCGTCAAAAACAACGTGAAGAAGAGCAAGAAGGTCCTTCAGCTGAACAAGCTACTGACAATCTAGCAGCACTTCTAAACGCTGGTTTCTCTTCAGAAGAGTAAGCTCTACGAGTAGTCTCTAAGAGATAAGAAAAAGGCACCTTCGGGTGCCTTTTTTGTATCTGGCGTATTGGTATTTAGCTATGACTTATAAAGTGATAGGTGTGCTTATCTAGCTGGTGAGGTTGGATTTATGTCCTGAAGAGTGCTCTTTGAGGCCAGTAAGATAAAGGGTAGAGATGACTAGGCTGATTAGGGCTGTAACCATATGCTTATGGCTAAAGGTCAGGGCGAGCGAGTAAGCTCTGTCTGAAAGGTTCTGGGTAGTTTGGATAACCTTACAGACAAAACAAAAAGCTTGCACAGAGGCAAGCTTATTAAGGATTCGGCTAACTAAGCGCCTGGTGGAATCGCTAAACTGTCTGCAATAAGCTGGATAAGATTATCTTCTACTTCAAAACGTAGTTCGAGTAGTTCACCTACTTTGGACATATCTCCTTCGAAGTTAGGCAACTCATCGTCTGCATTTACTTTAACGTACTTATCATTGAATTCTAGAAGCGGCTCGGTTGTAAGTACGATCTTCGCGTAAGTTGTATCAATCTCGTCATTGGTTTTAAAGCCTGTTGCTTGCCATTTTTTCATGACCATATCGTAGATCTTAAAATGACCCTCTGAGATATAATCGACAACATGATCACAGAATGAGCTTATTTCTTTAGGGGAAGGGAGTTCAACAACGTTTGATTGCCCGTTGCTAGCTGGCTGCAAGGCACCTAGCTTACAATATTCAACGATTAGAGACTGTCGAGTTTCGAGCCAATGATCGATGACCTCATTAGAGCCACCCCATTGTTCTTGTATTTGTTTGAATTTATTTAGCATGACCATGTCCTCATGATCTGATCACAACCTTGTGATCAAGTAATTGCCTAAGCAGGGTCCGTTTTATTGGTAGCTACTAAAAGTAATAGCTTGAAATATTCTCTGCTACAACTCTAGTATGAAATTAGATTGCCAGTAAAATGAACGAACTGCAAGCAATGAGGCATAGGGATGTTTAAAAAAAGTGATAACAAAATGACAGAGCAAGCTTATTGGTGCGTCGTTTCTGGTAGTGATATTTGGGTTAATAATGATCAGTTTCCGTTTGGCTCTGCTGAAGAGCTTGGGCTGAGTGTGGAGCATGCAATCTGTATTGGTCAGCATCAAGGTCGCAAGGTGTATTGGCTCAACGATTGTGATGTGGAGAATGAGCTGAGCATGGTCAGCCTAAGAGAGTTACTGCACTGGCCTGAAGTGAGTTTCTTGACTGCAAGCAAAGCCATCCAATATGGGCATATGACTCAAAGTATGCGTTTTTGCCCTCAGTGTGGTGGTCGAAATCATCTCAACCATAACCAGGTGGCGATGCAGTGTGGAGATTGCCGCACACTTCATTATCCTCGTATCTTCCCGTGCATCATTGTCGCTGTACGAAACGACAACAAGATATTGCTTGCGCAGCACCCAAGACATAAGACAGGTATGTATACCGTGATAGCGGGCTTCCTAGAGGTCGGAGAGACCTTAGAGCAGTGTGTGGCAAGAGAAGTCAAAGAAGAAACGGGTATCGATGTCGATAATATTCGTTATTTTGGCAGCCAGCCATGGGCGTTTCCATCGAGTATGATGATGGGCTTTCTCGCAGATTATGCTGGTGGTACGCTCAAGCCTGACTACAGCGAGCTATCGGATGCTCAATGGTTTGACGTAACAAGCCTGCCTGATGTTGCTCCTGTTGGAACCATTGCGAGACAGTTGATTGAGAAAACCGTTGATGACGTGATGAAAGATGGTGTGACTGAGCAGATACTAGAGCACTAATTTGCCTGTGATAGTATTTGGCCTATGGGTGATCAAAAGCTAAAAAAAACCCTCCACAAGTGGAGGGGGTAAGTAAGATGTCGTTATGAGATGCTGAGTAGTGACTACTCAGATGTTATAATTGTAATTTTCGCTAGCGAACAAATTTTTAACATGCTCCCGTAATTGGGTGCAAATTAAGCATTGATTTAAAAGTTAATAACTTGATCTAGGTTGCAAAGCACACAGCTTTTACCCTTCAATCAGTGTTAGAATACTTGCCATCAAAACTAGACAAGATTGAATTGGAATTTAACGGAATGACCGAATTAAAAAACGATCGCTATTTACGCGCACTTTTAAAACAGCCTGTTGATTACACACCGGTATGGATGATGCGCCAAGCTGGCCGCTATCTTCCTGAATACAAAGCAACGCGCGCTGAAGCGGGCGATTTCATGTCTTTGTGCAAAAACGCGGAACTGGCATCAGAAGTAACACTTCAACCTTTACGTCGTTTCCCGCTTGATGCGGCAATCTTGTTCTCAGACATACTAACTATCCCTGATGCAATGGGCTTAGGTTTGTACTTTGAAACAGGTGAAGGTCCTAAGTTTGAGCGTCCTATCACGTGTAAAGCTGACGTAGAGAAGATTGGCCTACCTGATCCAGAAGGCGAGCTTCAATACGTAATGAATGCGGTTCGTCAGATCCGTAAAGACCTGAAAGGCGAAGTGCCACTGATTGGTTTCTCTGGTAGCCCATGGACTCTAGCGACATACATGGTTGAAGGTGGAAGCTCTAAAGCATTCACTAAGATCAAGAAGATGATGTACGCAGAACCACAAACGCTGCACCTGCTTCTAGACAAGCTGGCTGACAGTGTTATCGAATACTTGAACGCGCAAATTAAAGCGGGTGCTCAATCGGTAATGGTATTTGATACATGGGGTGGTGTACTGACTCCTCGTGATTACAACCTATTCTCACTGCAATACATGCACAAAATCGTTGATGGCCTAATCCGTGAAAACGAAGGTCGTCGAGTACCGGTTACTCTGTTCACTAAGAACGGTGGCATGTGGCTTGAGTCTATCGCAGCAACAGGTTGTGATGCGGTTGGTCTAGACTGGACAATCAACATCGCAGATGCAAAAGCTCGCATCGGCGACAAAGTTGCTCTGCAAGGTAACATGGATCCTTCAATGCTTTACGCTCAGCCTGAACGTATTCGCGAAGAAGTGGGCAGCATCCTTGAAGGCTTCGGCGACGGTGGTACAGGTCATGTATTTAACCTAGGCCACGGTATCCACTTAGATGTACCGCCAGAGAACGCTGGTGTATTCGTTGACGCTGTTCACGAATTGTCTAAGCCTTACCACAAGTAATTCTGAGTAAGATTATTGAAAGCGCTGTTGGGAAACCAACAGCGCTTTTTTATTGCCTGAAATTGGCATTTGATGGCGGTTTAATCTTGTTGTGTGCAGTTAATTAGGTATTTGGATCATGGTAGGCCAAATGCTCAGAGATGTGTTTCCTGATATAAGGAATGACTTCACTTTCAAACCAAGGGTTCTTCTTGAGCCAGATATTATTGCGTGGCGAAGGGTGGGGTAATGGCAAAAACTCAGGCGCCCACCTTTGCCAATCACGCACGGTTTCGGTCAATGTGCTGGTGGTCTTGTTTGTTAGGTAATGGTTTTGTGCGTACTGGCCAATCAGCAGTGTCATTTGAATATTGGGTAGAGATTGCAGCACTTTGTTATGCCAAAGCTCCGCGCACTCTTTGCGTGGTGGAAGATCACCACTTTTCCCTTTCCCCGGATAACAAAACCCCATAGGCACAATCGCGACTTTTTGCTCGTCGTAAAAAGTATCGCTATCTATCCCTAACCATCCTCTTAATCGTTCGCCACTCGCGTCATTCCAAGGGATCGACGACTCATGCACCTTGATACCCGGCGCTTGACCTATGATCAGCAAGCGCGCGTTTGGATGCGCTTGAATCACCGGGTTAGCACCGTGTGATAGGTGAGGCTCACAAGCTCGGCATTGTCGAATCTCTTTAAGTAACGAAGAGGACATCAGTAACCTTTATCAAAATCGATGACATGATTAAGTGTAAAGCCATCTCGCCACTGTTTGTAATTCTCTGCGAAGATCTCGACTACTTGTCTTGGCTCACTGAGTGCAGCGATGTGTGGAGTGATGGTGACTTGCGGTAGTTTCCAGAAAGGATGTTCCTGAGAGAGGGGTTCACTTTCAAACACATCTAAAAATGCGTGTTCTACCCATCTGTTTTTTATGGCGAGCAACAAGGCTTTATTGTCGATGCTTTCCCCTCGACCGACATTAAACAGCAACACATTAGAGCAGTAACCTAACGTGGTTTGGTTCAACAGCTGATAGGTTTCAGCGGTTGATGGCAAGGTGTTGACCACAATATCGGCCTGCTTAAGGGCAGCCTCTATCTCATTGATGTGGAAAGTCTCTTTAAAGGTTTCTTGTTTGGATGGGATGCCGGTACGGTTGACACCTATGGTATGAATACCAAAAGCCGCCGCGGTTTTTGCCAAATGACTGCCGATTGAACCTGTTCCTAAAATCACCATAGTTTTGTCAGTTAGGCTAGTATAAAGCTGTGGCTGCCAGTTTCGTTGTTGTTGATGCTGGTGGTAATGAGGGAAGTGTCTACAGTGACTGATTGTGTAACCCAATACGTATTCTGCGATAGCCGGACCAAAGATGCCTTTGACGTTGGTTAGCGTATAGTCCTGACGCAGATCTGGCTGAGTGAGTTTATTGATTCCGGCATAGGTACTCTGTACCCAGTCTAGCTCTTTAAACTCGCCGAGGCGCTCTGCGATTAGAGGTGGTGACGCCAAGACAATCTGTGCTGATTTGGGGTTTTGAGTGATTTCTAGGTCGGGTAAATCCTGGTTTAGAATCAGTTGCGTATAGGTATCGTCATGCTCAGTAAGAATATAGAGCTTATTCGTAAAATTGTTCATCGGCTTACCTTTTCCCCCCAGGGTTTATCAAGTACACTTTCGCTGTCTTTTTCTGCAATTATTGAGTGACTATGCTTCAGAATCCACTGCAGGTTCGTCTTGAAAAGTTAGAACCTTGGCAACAAATTACCTTTATGGCGTGTCTATGTGAGCGTATGTACCCTAACTATGCCATGTTTTGTGAGAATACAGAATTTGCGGAAGCTCGAATCTATCGTGATGTTTTGGATAGCATTTGGGAAATCCTGACGGTTAAAACAGCAAAGGTGAACTTTGAGCGTCAACTTGAGAAGGTTGAAGAGCTATTCCCTAGCGGTGATGATTTTGATTTTTATGGTGTTTACCCAGCAATGGACGCATGCCAAGGCCTAGCAACGCTAATTCATGGTCTGCTTGACCGTGAACATATGTTGGAAGCGGTAATTAAAGTGAGTCAACAATCGGTGAAGACGGTTGCTGAGCTTGAGTTTGCTCAAGGCGCTGAAGAAGTGACGAACGAAAACCAGAAAGAAAACGAAGCGGTGTGTGAAGAGTGGGACGTTCAGTGGGCCATTTTCCGACCTCTACGTGAAACGACTGAGCGTGACTTAGAGCTGATCAAAGACCTACGCCACGAACTGCGTGAAGACCCAGTCAGTAACATTGGTGTTGCGCTATAATTCGCAATTGCACCAAGGTACGAATAAAAACAAAGACTCCCTAGGGAGCCTTTGTTGTATCTGACGGTATCAAATTGAGATTAAGCGTCTTTTTTGTCTTCGTTCTACACTTTGTCTTTTGATGCCTTATCTTTTGATGCGTCGTCGTCATTCGTTGATTTTGCATCTGAAGAGTCGTTGTCTGCTGGAGTTTCTTCCTCGTCCTCGTCATCGCGGTTTTCGATAACACCGTGTGTCTCTTTCCACTTCTCCCAGCGTTGGAACGCCAGTTCTTGCATGTCAGTCGTCTTATCCGCTTCGTCGACAATCTCTTCGCCCACTAGGTGCTCAAAGATGTCTTCTAGGGTGATGATGCCCTGAATAGTGCCGTATTCGTCCACAACTAAAGACAGTTGCAGGCGGTTTGCCATCATCTGGTCAAAGGCCTTAGCCAAGCCCATGTTGTTCAGCAACACGTGGATAGGGCGCATTACTTCACCCAAAGCTTTCTCACCACAACCGGCTTGCTGCAATCTAAACAGCTCTAAGCGGTGAACAAAACCGATGATGTTGTCACTCTGCTCGCTGTAAACCAGCGGACGTGAGAATGGCGTGTCTTTATGTTGTTCTAGGAACGTATTCACACTCATTTCCGCATCAACACGGAATACCACTGGGCGCGGCGTCATTACCTGAGTCACGGGTACATCTTGAATACCCAGTAGGTTGCTCAGGATTTTTGACTCGCCTTCTGCAAATTCACCGCTCTCTTTTGCCAAAATCGCCATTGCAGATAACTCATCACGCATTTTTGGTGCTTGGTGGCCACGAGCAAGACGTTTGGTGATCTGTTCTGAGAACCATACAAACGGTGTTAGGAATAACACCATCCAACGAAGCACGCTTGCCGAAGCAGGAGCAAGTTGACGCCAGTAGGTTGCACCAATGGTTTTTGGAACAATCTCAGATAATACCAAGATACCTAGCGTTAGCACGGCAGAGAAGACACCTAACCATTGGCTACCAAAAACGACAGCCGCTTGTGCACCTGCTGTCGCAGCACCGATAGTATGGGCGATGGTGTTGAGCGTTAAAATTGACGCAAGCGGGCGGTCAATATCTGTTTTCAGTTTGTCTAAAGACTCTGCTGCAGGGTGCCCATTTTGTTTTAGTTGAGCAATGTAGCTCGGACTAATACTCAAAAGTACAGCTTCCAAAACAGAACAAATGAAAGAAACTCCAATAGCAATGGAGACGTAAATAGATAGCAGCAGCATGTTTGCCCTTAAATTAAATTGTACGCTTTAGCAGCGATTCAGCGTGGATTATAGTGAAAAAGTAGTGGCTAGGTCATCATTAATTTTGCTCTCAGCCCCTTTTAAACAAGGGCTTGCTTAATAAAATCAGTAACAAATTGTGAGTTATTACTCATATTATGGCTAAAACTACGGCATTAGAGCTAAAGATCGACGACAAACCTTTGCCAGATGGGGCATTTATGTTTTAGAGTGAATTGAATTCAAAAATACAAAGAAGGGAAACCTAAAATGAACAAGACTCAATTAATCGACTTTATTGCTGAAAAAGCGGACCTTTCTAAAGCACAAGCTAAAGCTGCTCTAGAAGCGACTCTTGGCGGTGTTACAGATGCTCTTAAAGATGGCGATCAAGTTCAGCTAATTGGTTTTGGTACTTTTAAAGTAAACCACCGTGCAGCTCGCACTGGTCGTAACCCAAAAACTGGTGATGAGATCCAAATCGCTGCTGCAAATGTTCCAGCATTTGTTGCAGGTAAAGCGCTGAAAGATTCAGTGAAATAATCTAAACTGTACCGAGGTAGTCGTATTCCACCTCGGTACAGGTTTTTATGAAAAAAGCATTTCTTCTCGTTTCACTATTATCTACATTTCTTATTGGCTGTTCTTCAACAAGCCCTCGCAAAAACCTAGAGCAATTTGAAACTCACACTGGCGGCCAAGTCATGGGCGACGCGACGAGTTTCTACTGGGTTACAAACAAGCTAACACAACCTCATACTTCAGCTGACTACGTCACTGTCGGCGATTACGGCTGGTACCAAACTGATTATGCTTGGTCAGAAGGCGTGCTTCGTGAATTCATTCGTGAAGGCGAGCAGCGTAACTCTTCTAATGAGCTGGTTCCCTATCGAGTCCATGTGCGTTTCAATAAGTCAGGCGAAGCTGTGTATCAACAGTATCGTATTGATAGCAAAATCTTACCTATCCAAGCCAAGCAGCTTGAAAACTATCAGAAAGAAGCGACGTCGGTTCTAGAGACCACAACGAAGCAGCATGATGAAGGGCTTAGGCTGATTCAGGGTTACTGGAATGGCAGCTCTTTTAAAACGTGCGCTGGTGGTGAGTTTGATCGCATTGAATTTAACCAGACCTTGCCAGGCTTCGTGATTGACCGATTGGCGTCTGTGGAAAGCTATGCGGCGTTTCTTGGCAGTGATTCACTGGGTAAGATGAGCGTGGAAGAGTTACTGATGCTGGCTGAAGACAGCCATGATTGTGTCGTTAGGCCATCATTGTTGAAAGAATAGCGAGTAATCAAAGGATTGAGAGTATTTGGCCTACTGTAGGCCAAGTGCCTATTTGTCTGTACAAATACAGATTCTTGTGTAAATGAGATAATAAAAGGCGCCTATTGAGGCGCCTTTTTCTGTTATTCACTTGCTGTCATTTGCTTACTGTTATTGGAAAGTAAGCGAGCAACAAGATTGTTTACTGCTCTTGTTCGCGCGCAATCGCACGGTAACCAATATCATTGCGGTGGAACATACCATTCCAGCTAACTTGCTTCGTCAACGCGTAAGCGCGCTCTTGAGCCTCAGAAACCGTATTGCCCAGTGCTGTTGCACAAAGTACACGACCGCCGTTTGTCACAACGTCGCCAGCTTCATTATTTGTCGTACCCGCGTGGAAAACCTTTTGGCCTTCAACTTCGCTTGTTGGTAGTGAAATAACGTCACCTTTTGCGTAGTCAGCAGGGTAACCGCCAGCCGCAAGAACAACACCGATAGAAGCGCGTGGATCCCACTTCGATTCTGCTTCGTCGAGCTTCTCGTCGATAGCCATTAGGCAAAGTTCAACAAGGTCTGACTCCATACGCATCATGATAGGTTGCGTTTCAGGGTCGCCAAAGCGGCAGTTGTATTCGATAACTTTAGGTGTGCCGTCAGCATCGATCATTAGGCCAGCGTAAAGGAAACCTGTGTAAGGTGCGCCTTCTGCGTCCATACCACGTACCGTTGGGTAGATAACTTCCTCAAGGATACGGTTGTGGATTTCTGGAGTTACAACCGGCGCAGGAGAGTAAGCACCCATGCCGCCCGTGTTTGGCCCAGTGTCTTTGTCGCCAACACGTTTGTGATCTTGGCTGGTGGCCATAGGAAGCACGCTAGAGCCGTCAACCATTACGATGAAGCTTGCTTCTTCGCCTTCGAGGAACTCTTCGATAACAACGCGGCTGCCTGCTTCGCCAAAGGCGTTGCCCGCTAGCATGTCTTTGATTGCGTCTTCTGCTTCTTCAAGGGTCATCGCAACGATAACGCCTTTACCTGCCGCAAGACCGTCAGCTTTCACTACGATAGGAGCGCCTTGCTCGCGAACGTAAGCGATAGCTGGCTCAATCTCAGTGAAGTTTGAGTAGTAACCTGTTGGGATATCATGACGAGCTAGGAAGTCTTTAGTGAATGCTTTAGAGCCTTCAAGCTGTGCTGCAGCTTGAGTAGGGCCGAAGATTGGCAAACCTACTTCGCGGAATGCATCAACCACACCGATAACCAATGGTGCTTCAGGGCCCACGATAGTCAGTTCGATTTTTTTATCTTGAGCAAACGCGACTAAACCAGCGATGTCTTCAACGCCGATGTTTACGTTCTCTAGTTTTGGCTCAAGTGCAGTACCTGCGTTACCTGGAGCGATGAATACTGTTTCAACGTTTGGGTTTTGTGCTGCTTTCCAACCCAAAGCATGTTCTCTACCGCCAGCACCAATAATTAATACATTCATTTTATTTTACCTTTGATAGCTTCATCAGATTACCTATTTCGGCGTCAAACATGCTCACTTATAGTCATAAGCTCCGCGTGTTTTCCTTGAACTAGGCAATCTGATTTTGCTCTAAAAATTAAAATTTCTATTAACGTTGATGAGTAAAACGCCAACATTAATGAACGGTTAAACGAATAAAAAAGGCTCTAGGAAAACCTAGAGCCTATTCTGATTAGTGGCGGAAGTGACGCATGCCTGTGAATATCATCGCCATGCCGTGCTCGTCTGCAGCTGCGATAACTTCGTCATCACGCATAGAGCCGCCCGGTTGGATAACACACTTGATGCCAGCCTCTGCAGCCGCGTCGATACCGTCACGGAATGGGAAGAATGCATCTGATGCCATCACACAGCCTTCAACCTGTAGACCTTCGTCTGCAGCTTTGATGCCTGCGATTTTCGCAGAGTAAACGCGGCTCATTTGGCCAGCGCCAACACCAATTGTCATGTCGCCTTTCGAGTAAACGATAGCGTTAGATTTAACGTATTTCGCTACTTTCCAGCAGAATAGAGCATCTTTCAATTCTTCAGCTGTAGGTTGGCGCTTAGAAACCACTTTAAGGTCATCTTCAGACACCATGCCTTGGTCGCGGTCTTGAACTAGCAAACCACCGTTAACGCGTTTAACGTCAAAGCCAGTTGTCTTCGTTGTCCACTCACCACACTCAAGTAGGCGAAGGTTTTTCTTAGCCGCTACGATTGCTACTGCTTCAGCAGAAACTGATGGTGCAATGATAACTTCAACGAATTGACGCTCAGTGATAGCCGTTGCTGTTGCAGCGTCTAGCTCACGGTTGAAAGCGATGATGCCGCCAAATGCAGAAGTTGGGTCTGTTTTGAATGCACGGTCGTAAGCTTCTAGGATGTCTTCACCTAGTGCAACACCACATGGGTTAGCGTGCTTAACGATCACACATGCTGGCTGGTCGAACTCTTTCACACACTCAAGTGCTGCGTCGGTGTCAGCGATGTTGTTGTAAGAAAGGGCTTTACCTTGAATCTGGCGAGCTGTAGAAACTGATGCTTCTTCAGGGTTTGCTTCAACGTAGAATGCGGCTGCCTGGTGGCTGTTCTCACCGTAGCGCATGTCTTGCTTTTTCTCGAACTGTTGGTTGAACGTGCGAGGGAATTTGCTCTTGTTTTCAGGAGAAGGTTCGTCACCTTCTTTGTTCTCACCGTAAGATGGAACCATAGTGCCGAAGTAGTTTGCGATCATGCCGTCGTAAGAAGCGGTGTGCTCGAATGCTGCGATAGCGAGGTCGAAGCGAGTCTCTAGTGTTAGAGATTTATCGTTCGCGTCCATTTCAGCGACAACGCGCTCGTAGTCGTGTGCGTTAACAACGATCGTTACGTCTTTGTGGTTTTTCGCTGCAGAGCGAACCATTGTAGGGCCGCCGATGTCGATGTTCTCAACAGCATCAGCAAGGGTACAACCTTCTTTAGCAACGGTTTCTGCGAATGGGTATAGGTTTACAACAACCATATCGATAGGGTTGATACCGTGAGTTTCCATCACGTCATCATCTTGGCCACGACGGCCTAGAACACCACCATGAACTTTTGGGTGCAGAGTCTTAACACGGCCATCCATCATTTCTGGGAAACCAGTGTAGTCAGATACTTCTGTAACAGAGATGCCTTTTTCAGCAAGCAGGCGAGCAGTGCCACCGGTAGATAGGATATCTACACCACGGTTAGCAAGAGCTTGTGCAAATTCAACGATACCAGTTTTGTCTGATACGCTGATTAGAGCGCGGCGAATTGGACGAGCGTTATTCATGCTTCCATCTTCCTCAAATTCATGGGGTTAAAATAAAGATATTTGCCAAAAAAGAACTTGTTTCTATCTTCTTAGCGTGGATTATCTTAGATACCAGTAAGAGATAAAATATTGGCCAGTTTTGGTAAAGACCTTTTGGGTTAGTCTTATGATTAAGCTATAAGATAACCAACTCCAAATTTGATGGCGCAGATTCTAACTAATTTATTACAAAAAAGCTCGCGCAATCGTTTGGCATCTCAAAATTAATTATGAAAAGTGCCATTTTAGCCTGAAAAGTAACGATAAGGTTAATTGTGGAATGGACGAAACAGTAGGAAAAAACATGTTTCAGATCGGTGAATTAGCGAAGCGATGCGGTGTGACAGCCGATACCTTGCGATTTTATGAGAAGAATAACCTGATCGCGCCAGCCAGTCGCAGTGACTCGGGTTATCGCCTATATGATGAAAATAACCAGAAACAGGTGACGTTTATTCTCAAATCTAAAGCGTTGGGGCTGAGTTTGGACGAGATTAAAGAATTGCTTGAGATTCGCCTCGAGGCCACACAGCACAGTTGCGCTGAAGTGAAGTCGATTACCTCAGCAAAGCTAGAGATGATTGATGAGAAGATTACCGAGTTAACTAAGATTCGCACCGCACTTAAAAAGATTAATGATGCGTGTTGTGGTCACGTAGACGATGATGCAAGCCATTGTTCGATTCTAGCAGCCTTGGACTCAGCAAACGTCGACAAAGGTCGCTGCTGTCGCACTGGAGAGTAATCAGCGACTATCACGGATCGACAAGCCAAAAAAAAGCCAAACTCAACAATGAGCTTGGCTTTCAATTCAATAAATTACGAAAGAACGATTAGTTCATGCCGTATTTTTTAAGTTTCTTGCGAAGAGTACCGCGGTTAATACCCATCATGGTTGCTGCGCGAGTTTGGTTACCGCGAGTGTACTGCATGATAGTGTCTAGTAGTGGCTGTTCAACTTCAGCTAATACTAATTCGTATAACTCGCTGACTTCTTGACCGTTTAATTGAGCAAGGTAATTTTTCAATGATGCTTTAACTGAGTCACGTAGTGGCTTCTGCGTGATTTGGTCTTGTGATGTAACTGTAGTTACTGTCAATGCTTCTGAAGTCAGATTTTGTTCGAACATATTCGGTCTAGCTCTTCTCGTAATTATGGTGCAACGTTATCAAAAAAACCTTCTAGCGCTTCAAGCTGCAGATCACCTGCTTCGAATGCGTTGAAGGTACGGCGAAACTCACTCGCTTGTTCATGTTCTTTTAGATACCAACCCACATGCTTACGAGCGATGCGAGGGCCTAAAAACTCTCCATAAAATTCATGTAGAGCGTGCACATGACCAAGCATGATGTCTTTCACTTCCGAAATCGGGAGTGGGTCCATCGTGGTGCCGTTTTCCAAATAGTGTAGGATTTCGTTAAAAATCCAAGGACGTCCTTGGGCAGGTCGACCTATCATTAAAGCATCAGCGCCGGTGTACTCCAGCACAAACTTCGCTTTTTCCGGACTATCGATATCACCGTTAGCGATAACCGGAATAGATACTGCTTGTTTCGCTGCTTTAATGTGTTTGTATTCTGCCTCACCTTTGTACATACAAGCGCGAGTTCTTCCATGGAGCGCAAGAGCTTGTATGCCGCAGTCTTCGGCTATTTTCGCGATTTGGACACAGTTTCTATTGTCTGTATCCCAGCCTGTGCGCGTTTTCAACGTTACTGGAACGTCGACAGCATTTACCACCGCTTTCAGAATGTCTTCAATGAGTTCTGGATGCTGCAGTAAGGCTGAGCCCGCAAGCTTCTTATTCACTTTTTTGGCTGGACAACCCATGTTGATATCGATGATTTGCGCACCGTTATCGACATTAAATTGAGCAGCCTCGGCCATAAGCTGTGGATCTGCACCAGCGATTTGTACTGAACGAATGCCCGATTCGCCTTCATGTACCATACGCTGCTGAGACTTTGACGTTTTCCAAACTTTCGGATTGGAGGACATCATTTCACTGACTGCCATCCCCGCACCGTAGCGAAGACACAACTCACGGAATGGTCTATCCGTTACGCCAGCCATAGGAGCGACGATTAGATTGTTCTTAAGTTGATAATTTCCGATTTTCAAAAATGTCATCACAGTTCTGTACCAGCAAGGGCGCGCATTTTACGCATTTTTTCGCTGCGTGAAAAGACTAATATTTGAGCATTTACAATTTGTTTTTGTAATTTGTTTAAATTTCAGTCAATTAGCGCCCAAAGTCTTGTCTAGCCTTGCTTGCGACCTGAGATTCGACACCATTCTTGTTGTTCGATGATCGGATCAATGTGAAGCTCATCACGATAATAAGTGGCAACATCTTCTGCTTGTGTATCTAAAACACCCGACATCGCAAGTACACCATTTGGCTTAACTAGGCCCTTGATGATGCCAGAAAGGTCGCGTAATGGACCCGCAAGAATGTTGGCAACAACAACGTCTGCTAGCAAACCTTCCGGTTGATCTTGTGGCAAGAACACCTCTAGTTGCTCAGCAACGCCATTGCGTTGTGCGTTGTCTTTTGATGCAAGCAGAGCTTGAGGATCAATGTCGATCCCGATAACTTTTGCTGCGCCTAGTTTGATCGCAGCGATCGCTAGGATGCCTGAGCCACAACCGAAGTCGATCACGGTTTTGCCTGCAAGGTCTAAGCCTTCAAGCCACTCAAGACACAATGCCGTTGTCGGGTGAGTACCTGTACCAAATGCAAGGCCAGGGTCTAGCATTACGTTAACAGCGTCAGGTTCAGGGATATCGCGCCAGCTAGGGCAGATCCATAAACGCTCACCAAACTTCATTGGGTGGAAGTTGTCCATCCATTCACGCTCCCAATCCTTGTCTTCAATTTGCTCTACTTTATGAGCAAAGTCTGCAGGGAACATGTTGCTTGCTTTAATCTGCGCTAGAACGACACCGGTATCAGTCTCAGCGTCGTAAAGCGCGAGAATGTCAGTATCACCCCAAAGGCGAGTTTCGCCTGGCAGAGGCTCAAATACAGGGGTATCTTGTGCATCCAGGAAAGTTACAGAAAGAGCACCAGTCTCTTCCATTAACATGTCGCCGATTTGTTCGGCATTTTCATTGGTAGCATTAAGCTTGATTTGAATCCAAGGCATGGCTGCATCTTCTATATGAGAAAAATTGGATGGCGAGTCTAGCAGAAAATATGAGCAAATTCACCAAAACCCCACGGAATATAATGGGGATTAAAGATTGATTTTTTCGGCGGTTCAAAAACAAAAATGCTCACCGCAGTGAGCATTTTGACTGTTCTTAAACGAACGGATTATGACAAACCAAGTTTCTTCTCAAGGTAGTGGATGTTTGCACCACCGTGTTGGAAGTTTTCGTCGTTCATAATAGACAGTTGAAGCTCAGTATTAACGTTAATACCTTCAACAATCATTTCACCCAATGCGTTCTTCATACGAGCGATAGCAACATCACGGTTCTCACCGTAAGTGATCAGCTTACCAATCATTGAATCGTAGTGTGGTGGCACTGTGTAACCCGTGTAGATGTGAGATTCCCAACGTACGCCCATGCCGCCTGGTGCGTGGAAACGTTCAATCTTACCTGGTGAAGGTAGGAAACGAACTGGATCTTCAGCATTGATACGACATTCGATTGAGTGGCCACGCAGCTTAATGTCATCCTGAGTGAATGATAGAGGCTGACCAGCTGCAATACGTAGCTGTTCTTTCACTAGGTCGATACCCGTTACCATTTCAGTAATCGTGTGTTCAACCTGGATACGAGTGTTCATTTCGATGAAGTAGAATTCACCGTTCTCGTATAGGAATTCAAATGTACCTGCACCGCGGTAACCGATCTCAATACATGCACGAGTACAACGTTCGCCAATGTACTTACGCATCTCTTCAGTGATACCTGGAGCTGGCGCTTCTTCCACAACTTTCTGGTGACGACGTTGCATTGAACAGTCACGCTCACCTAGGTGGATAGCATTGCCTTGGCCATCTGCAAGCACTTGTACTTCAATGTGACGTGGGTTTTCTAGGAATTTCTCCATGTAAACCATGTCGTTGTTGAAACATGCTTTTGCTTCAGCACGAGTCATCGCGATAGCTTCTGTTAATTCTGCTTCAGAACGAACAACACGCATACCACGACCGCCGCCGCCGCCAGATGCCTTGATGATAACTGGGAAGCCAATGCGTTTAGCGTGCGCTTTGTTTTTTGCTTCGTCGTCGTCAAGAGGGCCGTCAGAACCTGGTACACAAGGTACGCCAGCTTTCTTCATTGACGTGATAGCTGACACTTTGTCACCCATCATGCGAATGGTTTCAGCTTTAGGGCCAACGAAGATAAAGCCACTGCGCTCTACCTGTTCTGCAAAGTCTGCATTTTCAGATAGGAAGCCGTAGCCAGGGTGAACAGCTACTGCACCTGTAACTTCAGCTGCGCTGATGATACGAGGGATGTTTAGGTAGCTATCGATACCACGAGCTGGACCGATACAAATGGTTTCGTCTGCAAGCAGTACGTGCTTAAGGTCACGGTCAGCAGTTGAGTGAACCGCTACCGTTTTAATGCCAAGCTCTTTACATGCACGCAGAATACGTAGTGCAATCTCACCACGGTTCGCGATTACTAATTTATCTAACATAATGAGTGCTCTCTATTATTCGATAATTACTAGAGCTTGGTCGAATTCTACTGGTTGACCGTCTTCAACTAGGATAGCTGTTACAACACCAGATTTATCAGCTTCGATTTGGTTCATCATTTTCATTGCTTCAACGATACATAGCGTTTCGCCAGCAGTTACAGATTGACCAACTTTAACGAATGGTTTTGCGTCTGGGCTTGGAGCGCCGTAGAAAGTACCAACCATTGGAGAAAGAACTTGGTGACCAGCTGGAACTGCAGGAGCTGCTGCTTCTGCTGCTACAGGTGCCGCCGCAGGAGCTGCTGCCGCTACAGGTGCTGGAGCAGCTGCATATTGAACAGGTGCTACAGGTGCAGTGCTGTTACGACTGATTCGTACTGACTCTTCACCTTCAGAGATTTCTAGCTCAGAAATACCAGACTCTTCAACCAATTCGATTAGCTTTTTGATTTTGCGAATATCCATTGTTTCTTTCTCTTTATCTGTTAATTGAACTTACTCTATGACTGAGTAGGTTAGTAATAGTTCGTTGTTTATGTTTACTTTGAGTTGAGCTTGCTGAGCGCAGCGGTCAAAGCAAATTGATAACCTTGGGCACCTAAGCCACAAATCACACCTTCTGCTTTATCAGATAGGTAAGAGTGGTGACGGAATGGTTCACGCGCGTGAACATTCGATAGATGAACCTCAATAAATGGTATGGCAACGCCAAGTAGTGCATCACGCAGTGCCACACTGGTATGTGTAAAGGCTGCTGGGTTGATAATAATAAAATCAACATTTTGATAAGCACTATGGATAGCTTCAATCAGTTCGTACTCACGATTTGACTGTAAGTGAGATAGCTCAACATCGTGTGCTTTCGCTTGCTCGGTCAGTGAGCTAATAATCTGGTCAAGTGTTTGAGAACCGTAGTGTGCGGGCTCTCTAAGGCCTAACAGGTTAAGGTTTGGGCCATTTAAAACTAGAATGCGAAACTTTGTAGACATCGTGGGGCTATCTTCCTTTATCGTGTTTACGAACGTGAATGTTGCCATTTTATTGAAAATTTGCGGTTAATTTCCAGTGAGAAAAACCCAAATTTAAAAATTAGAACCAGATTATAGCTAATTCAGCGCAAATCGCAGCAATTTACTGGTCTAATCTCCTATTGATACAGCTTGGAATTGTTACCAACTTAACAAAAAAGCGTCTTAGCCTTAATTTGGGGCGGGATATTTGAGATCAAGATCAGCCATAAAAAAACCGCCACATAGGTGACGGTTTAGAAAGTGCTGTTTTAAACAGTGATTAGCTGCTGTGACTGGTTGCTTATGCCAGTTCTGCTTTCTCGGCAATCAGCTTATCAACCACACTTGGGTCGGCCAGTGTCGAGGTATCACCTAGGTTACCTGTATCGCCAGTCGCGATTTTACGCAGGATACGACGCATGATTTTACCCGAACGAGTTTTTGGTAGAGAGTCGGTCCAGTGCAGTACATCTGGCGTTGCAATTGGGCCAATCTCTTTACGTACCCAGTCTTTTACTTCTTTATGAAGCTCTGCGGTTGGGAACTCACCATCATTCAGCGTGATGTAAGCGTAAATCGCTTGGCCTTTAATATCATGAGGGATGCCCACAATCGCGGCTTCTGCAATCTTATCGAACGCGACTAGAGCCGATTCAATCTCAGCAGTACCCATACGGTGACCTGATACGTTAAGTACATCATCGACACGCCCCGTAATCCAGTAGTAACCGTCTTCATCACGACGAGCGCCGTCACTGGTGAAGTACATGCCTTTAAAGGTCGAGAAGTAAGTCTGTTCGAAGCGGTCATGATCGCCATGAACGGTACGCATTTGGCCTGGCCAAGAGTCAAGAATCACTAGGTTGCCGTCTGTTGCACCCTCAATGATGTTACCCATGTTATCAACCAGTGCCGGTTGCACACCGAAGAATGGACGAGTTGCAGAGCCCGGTTTCAGGTCTGTTGCGCCTGGTAGCGGTGCAATCAAGATACCGCCCGTTTCTGTTTGCCACCATGTATCAACAATTGGAGATTGCTCATTACCGATTGTTTTGTAGTACCACTCCCACGCCTCTGGGTTGATAGGTTCACCCACTGAGCCCATGATTCTTAGGCTGTCACGAGAAGTACCTTCAACGGCTTCATTGCCTTTCGCCATCAATGCACGAATAGCCGTTGGCGCCGTATAAAGAATATTAACTTGGTGCTTATCGACCACTTCGCTCATGCGGCTGGTGTTCGGGTAATTTGGCACGCCTTCAAACAGAATCGTTTTTGCGCCATTAGCAAGCGGTCCGTAAACAAGATATGTGTGACCGGTAATCCAACCCACATCGGCTGTACACCAGAAAGTCTCGCCTTCTTGGTAATCGAATACGTATTTGAAGGTCATCGCAGCATAAACAAGGTAGCCACCTGTGGTGTGCATAACGCCTTTAGGTTTACCTGTTGAGCCTGACGTATAAAGGATGAATAGTGGATCTTCTGCGTTCATCTCTTCTGGTGGGCAATCTGCAGATACATTAGCAATAGCATCGTGCCACCACACATCGCGATGTTCGTGCCATGCCACATCACCGCCAGTGCGTTTGAATACAACAACCTTCTCGATGTTTTTCACTTCAGGGTTCGTCAGTGCTTCATCGACATTCTTTTTCAGTGGAACAGCACGGCCGCCACGCACGCCTTCATCGGCAGTGATAACGACTTTAGAATTTGAATCGATAATACGACCAGACAGTGCTTCTGGTGAGAAACCACCAAATACGACTGTGTGAACCGCACCGATACGGGTACACGCCAGCATGGCTACTGCCGCTTCTGGCACCATTGGCATGTATAAACAAACCACATCACCTTTGCGCACGCCTTGCTCTTTTAGAGCATTCGAAAACAGGCACACTTCTTTATGCAGTTCATTAAAAGTTAGAGTTTTATCATCTGCCGGGTCATCGCCTTCCCAGATGATAGCGACTTCATCACCGCGCTCAGCAAGGTGGCGGTCGATACAGTTAGCCGAAACGTTAAGCGTGCCATCTTCAAACCAGCGAATATCAATGTGGCCAGGGTCGAAAGAGGTGTTTTTTACTTGTGTGAAAGGTTTGATCCAATCAACGATTTTTCCGTGTTCACCCCAAAAGCCTTCAGGGTCAGAAACAGATTGCTGGTACATGGCTAGGTAAGTGTCATTATCCGCGTGTGTGGTTGATTTAATATTTTCTTTTACCGGATAAACGTGGGCTTCACTCATTGCATCTCTCCTTGTGCCTACATTCCTAATGAACTGGCAACTTCCTTTGTGTTCAGTTTCTAGGTCTATTACAGAACCGTCTTTGTGTTATCACTCTCGGCTAGGACGGCGATTTCCACAATTAGACTTTAGGATGAGACGCTGCTTTTCACTTACAAAATAGCGAGTTAAGTTCAATTTTGAGATGTTGCTCTCTATGTGAAGCGCCAGTGGTTGAATTAAGAATAAGAAGAGTTGAAACGGGGAAGGTCACCATGTTTCAGGCGCACAAAGATCAGCGCAGCGGAGATAGCGTCTTGTAATGCATCATGTTTATTGACCGGGATAGGTAAATCGAGTTGGCGACAGATGGCGTCCATACTGAGATCAAAATAGGCATTGGGCAGCTGTCTTTCGAGTTTATCTTGGTAGAGCTGGCTCACTTCGACTAATCGGTTAGGCAGTGGAAATCCAAGCTGTTTTAAACAGGCACGGTCGAGAATCTTTTTATCATAGCGGATGTGATAGCCGACTAAAGGACGATTTCCGATGAAGTTCAGTAGCTCAATTAGGGCTTGTTTCTCTTCTATACCGTGCTTTAGATCTTGATGGCGAATGCGGTGGATTTTGATGGAATTACAATCGAGTGACTGAGGTGCTCTGAGTCGAACTTCAAAAGGTTGGCTGGTAATGATTCGGTTACCGATGATCTTTGTCGCGGCAATAGTGACTAATTCCGCTTGATTAGGGTCGAGGCTGGTGGTTTCACAATCGAGCGATACATATTCATTAAGCGTAGGCGTAGCAAACAGAGGCTGATAAGGAGAGCCTTTGAGCTTGTGATGCCAGTAATAACGAACCAATCTATTCATCGTTCAGCCGCCTAATCTCTTATCTGATAGTGGTAACCGAGCCATTGCTTGAATTTCTTCACCACATGTAGGCTATGACGAAGCAGATCCCTGTCTGCTCGCTCCATCAGTTTGACGTTAATCTTGTTGCTGCTGTGCTGCTGAGAAAGCCTTTGGGCTAAGCGCCACTTAAAGAATTGCTTGAGTGCTTCACTGAGATTATCGGCAGTACTTTGCTCTAATACTTTCTTGCTGACCAGCTGCTCAATGCGTTCGAAGGTGTTGTTGACCGTGACACCATGTTCTAGGCAAAGCGCTCTCACACCATGCACGATAGGGAAAATACCGCCTTGTTTGATATCGAGTCCGGACTTAGATTGCTTCACATTACCAAACAGGGTCAGGGGAACTGAGAAGTTCAGCGCCGGGCGGCAGAACTCCGTCAGAATCAATTCTTGTCCGAGCATTAAATCACTGAGGTGCTGCTTTACAGGTTTTAATAACTCTCTATTCCCCGCTACTGCGTGTGCATCTGCCATGATCGCGATATCCATCACGGTGTCTGGCGTGGCTTTTTTTACCCAATGGGTGAGGGTTTGTTTCCACTCTTGTTCTGAATGCACCCATTTCGGATTGTTGACCATTACGTTGCCCGGGCACAGTGGGTAACCCAATTGTTGAAGGGTATGGGTGAGGTCGTTCATGGCACTTTGGCATTGATGCCATTCCAAACCATCTTGAATAATCAGAGCGTTGTCTTGATCGGTTTTGAGAATTTGCTCTCCACGCCCCTCAGAACCCAATACGATTAGGCAGCAATGATTATGCAGTGCAGGTGGGATCACCAACTCAAAAGCCTTCTCTATGATCTGTTCGTTGACCGCAGAAATCAGCTCCATGATAAAGCGTGTGCGAATCCCATTACTGAGCAAGCTCTCGACCAGTTGACGTTGTTTGTTGGATGCCATTGCCAATTCTTCAACGCTGGTGGCGCGCGCAATACGCAAAGTAAGAACGTGGGAGTGTGTGGAGAATGCACTGAGAATCTGTGTCATATCCACCATGCCGACCGCATTTTTACCATCACAAACCATCAACCTTTTTACTCGATTTCTGGTCATGGTAATCATGGCGTTAAATAAGAAATCGCCTTGGTTCACGTGCATCACCGGAAACGTTGCGATCTCACCGACAGGCGCATCCAGTGTGAAATTATCGAGCATCACAGCATGCAATAAATTGGTTCGAGTGACGATTCCATACGACAAGGAACATGATGATCCAAAAGCTTTTGGATCATTATGTTCCAAATGGACTAGGGCCGAGTCTAACCCTTGTTCTTTAAGGGTTTGAGTGACTTGGTTGATCGGTTGGTTTGGTTCAAGTATCAGTGGTGGGTGATAGATAGAGTCATCCACTTTGGTTAATATAAACTCGGCAAGATTCTGTTGCTGCTGGGCGGCTTCTATCAAAGCTTTTCGTGTTGATAGGTTGCTATCAAAGTAGGCAGCGAATTGGCCATTGGCGTGGTAAAGCTCAAGAAAAATATCGGTGGGCAGCAGATAACTTAATGTATCTTCGAGTGCGATATATTGGTGTTTGGTGTGGGGTTCAAACTGGCTGCGGACATCAAAAATATCGTCATTGGCATAGTGTGCGTAAATCTCACCATCACTGCTCGCGCGCTCTTCAACAGCTCCTTTGATCAAAATATGCAGGTGTCGGCTCGGCCTTTCAGCTTCCAGTATCACTTCTTGAGAGCGGTAATACACCACGTCTAATGAAGAGCGAAGCTTCAACTGTTCGGCGTCGGACAGGCTATCGAAGGGCGGGTGCTGCATATTAAATTTGTCAGGCATAAGCATCACAAGAAGAAATGGGAGTCTTTAATCAGTCTGACAAAATACCAGCGAAGCTCCAGACGACTTTAGTCTAAATGCGAGTATGAGTATTGATGAGCGTGAAATCTCTTGTTGAAATGCGATATCCAGACCCATTGAATATGGGAATACTATCCCAGTAATAATTCCCTTTTTCATCGTATGCGAGATAGGCATAATTGGTGCTGCCTTTTTCCGCACACTTTATAGGTCATTTATGTTTAGCCCTTCACCCTATGGCTGGATCTCTCAGTATTTTCTTGGTTTCTTTTTTGCGTATGGCGTGTATTTGCCATTTTGGGCGTTGTGGTTTGAAGACCAAGGCGTGTCTGCTGGTGATATTGGCGTATTGATTGGTATCGGCTTTGCGACTCGTTGTGTGGCCAACTTAGTGATTACGCCGCGTATCCATAAAGTGGAACACTTGATGCCAGCGCTACGCTGTTTGAGTTTCGCTGCGCTGCTGTTTGTCGGTTTCCACTTCTTCACCGGTGGCAGCTTTATACTGATGTTGTTGGCAACGGTACTGTTTAACCTCTGTTGTGGGCCGATCATTCCTCTTTCTGATGCGATGGCTAACCATTACAGTCGTTTGAAAATGCTCGACTACGGCCGAACTCGTCTTTGGGGATCAATTGCCTTTATCGCAGGTTCAACGGTTGTTGGCTATTTGGTGGCACAATTCGGCACTGACATGATTTTGTATACTGCGCTTGCCGGTGTGTTGCTGTCATTGATTCTTGCGATGAGAAACCCCAATGTGATGCCAGTAACACAATCTGAGCAACAAGCGGCGCGACCAAAACTAGGTGAACTGCTGCGTGAGTCGTCAGTGGTAAAGTTTTTAGCCTTGATGGCGCTGCTGCAAGGTAGTCATGCGGCTTACTACAGTTTTAGTGCGATTTATTGGAAAGAAGCGGGTCACTCAGAAGCTATCATCGGTTATTTGTGGAGTTTAGGTGTTGTTGCTGAAGTGGCCGTATTTGCTCTGAGTAAGCGATTATTCTCAGGCTGGTCACTGCGTACTTTGTTTGTCGTCGCGGCTATTGGGGTGATGGCGCGTTGGGGTATAACCGCATCAACCACGGCGATTTTTGCACTGGTGATGGTGCAGTTGCTGCACGGTGTGACATTTGCCATGGCACACATCGCCGCGATTCAATACATCCAATCTGAAGAACAAAACAAGATGGTTGCGCTACAAGCCCTGTATAACGCGATTCCATTAGGTGCCTTTATTGCACTGATGACCACCTTAAGTGGTTGGGGTTATGAGCTTTGGGGCGCAAATATCTTCTGGGGCATGGCTGCAATGGGTGCACTTGCTCTGTTCATTAAGTTGGATGAAAGAAGTTCAGTGGTTGAGATTAATCAATCAGATTCGGAACAGTCAGAATCTCACAGCAAATGCTGATAATTAGAGTCTAAAGCACAGAATTTAAGCGATGCGATTGAGTTAATCACCCATCCTTAGTTAAATGAAACCTCTCCCTTATGGAGAGGTTTTTTTATGGATGAAAAAAGGGTTTTCAATGCAAGGATGGATAGTAATTCCAGTCTCTTTAGCCTACTTGGGCGTGTTATTTCTGATCGCTTGGTATGGAGACAGGCAGGTTCGTTGGCTATCGCGTTGGCGCCCGTGGATCTATAGCCTTTCGATTGCCGTGTATTGTACCTCTTGGACCTTCTATGGAACGGTCGGGCAGGCGAGTAACAACCCTTGGTCTTTTTTACCCATTTACCTCGCCCCGATTCTAGTCTTTACACTAGGCTGGCGGATCTTGGCGCGGCTGATCCTGATTGCGAAGCGGGAACATATCACCTCCATTGCCGACTTTATCGCGGCTCGTTATGGAAAATCTCAGGGCTTAGCGGTGGCGGTGACGGTTATCGCCGTGGTTGGTATCCTTCCTTATATTGCTCTGCAACTGCGTGGTATTACCATGGGGTTGGATATTGTTGCACCCAACCTAGCGGCTGACTTCGGTTATCAGGACTATCATGTGTCTTGGTTTGTGGTCGGTGCTTTGGCTATTTTCACCATGCTGTTTGGTACAAGACACATTGATAACACAGAGCATCACCGTGGCATGATGATGGCGGTGGCGTTTGAATCCATCGTTAAGCTCGCGGCATTCCTGATCGTTGGCCTATTCATCATGTATCTGGCGATGAGCAGCGACAAGATCGACTTGCTTGATGTGGCGGCTTCCACCTACGAATCACCCAATATTCCGACCTTAATTATTCATACCGTTTTGACCATGTTGGCGATTGTCTGTCTGCCACGCCAGTTCCATACCATGGTGGTAGAGAACGAACGTCCTCAAGACCTGCATACCGCTCGTTGGTTGTTTCCGCTTTACCTGATTTTGATGGGACTGTTCGTGCTGCCAATTGCTTGGGCAGGACAAGGACTACTTACTGGTATGCCAGCGGATACCTATGTGATCAGTGTGCCAATGTCAGAAGGCGCTAATCACATTGCCTTGCTGGCTTTCCTTGGTGGTACGTCTGCGGCAAGTGGCATGGTGATAGTGTCGACCATCGCCTTGGCGATCATGGTGTCGAATGATTTAGTGATGCCATTGTTACTGCGCCGTATGCGCCTAACTCAAAGAACCCATCGACACTTTTCTGGCCTGCTATTGGTGATTCGCCGCGGGCTAATTTTACTGCTGTTACTGGGTGCTTGGCTGTTTTATCAGGCGCTCGATACCATCCATTCACTGTCAGCGATTGGCTTTCTTTCCTTTGCTGCGATTGCTCAATTCGCGCCAGCACTTATTGGTGGTTTGTACTGGCGCCCGGG
The DNA here is from genome assembly GCF_041470465.1 of Vibrio sp. 10N.261.55.F4. NCBI lineage: Bacteria > Pseudomonadati > Pseudomonadota > Gammaproteobacteria > Vibrionales > Vibrionaceae > Vibrio > Vibrio sp. 10N.261.55.F4. The sequence continues at coordinate 37,033 of NZ_JBFRMM010000043.1, forward strand.
TAACCGCAAGGGCGTGTATGTCGGCTTAATGGTGGGCTCGTTGATTTGGCTGATTACCTTGATGAGCCAAACCAGCATGTTGGCTGGCGACAGTGAAAGTAACCTTTTACTGTGGATTATCACGCCGCCAGAACTGCTCAGTAGCTGGAATATCAGCAGTTCAAACTGGGGCATTGTGCTGAGTATTGTACTTAATACCTTGTGCTATGCCGTGGTTTCGATGACGACTCGCCCAAGCCTAAGTGAGCGCTTACAATCAGCAGCATTTGTTGGCACGCCGCTGCCTGAAAACGAGAATATCAGCCTTTACCAGAACCGAGTGACGGTCGCTGAATTAGAGATGCTGGCGTCGCGTTTTGTGGGCCGTAAGCGTGCGAAAAGTGCTTTACACAGCTATTGGCAACAACACGGGCAGCCGCTGCTTCCTAATCAACAAGCGCCTGCGAGTCTGATTCGACACGCAGAGCGCGTGCTCGCCGGTGTATTCGGTGCTTCATCTGCTAAGTTAGTACTTACTTCTGCTTTGCAGGGAAGAAACATGCAGCTTGAAGAAGTCGCGACCATCGTTGATGAAGCCTCGGAGCTGTACGACTTCAGTCGCGGTTTACTGCAAGGCGCGATTGAACATATTGGCCAAGGCATCGCAGTAATCGACAAACAAATGAGGCTGGTTGCATGGAATCAGCGTTACCTAGAATTGTTTGAATTCCCTGCGGGTTTGATTCAGGTTGGGCGACCCATTTCAGACGTGATTCGTCATAATGCCGAGCAAGGGTTGTGTGGCCCAGGTGACCCGGAAGATCACGTTCGCCGCCGTGTTTATCACCTTGAGCAAGGCACTCGACACACCTCTTCTCGTATTCGTCCTGATGGCCGAGTGATTGAGGTGCAAGGTAACCCAATGCCAAGTGGTGGTTTTGTGATGAGCTTTACCGACATCACGGTATTCCGACAAGCAGAGCAAGCGCTAAAAGATGCCAATGAAAGCTTGGAATCGAGAGTGCATGAGCGAACTCAAGAGCTCGAAAAACTGAATCATCGCTTGGTAAAAGCCACGCAGATTTCGGATCAAGAATCACAATCTAAGAGTCGTTTTCTAGCCGCGGTAAGCCACGATTTGATGCAGCCGCTCAATGCCGCACGTCTATTTGCTTCGTCACTGTCTGAGGTGGCAAAAGAGCAAGAGGTGAAGCAATTGTCATCTCACATCGAGAGTGCACTTGGCGCCGCAGAAGATTTGATTGGTGACTTGCTAGATATCTCTCGATTGGAGTCCGGAAAGTTAGAAACCAACATTCACGCGATTGCCGTGCATGACGTATTAACCAATTTGAACGCGGAATTTAGCGCTCTAGCGAGACAACAGAAAATTGAGTTTAAGATGATTCCGTCGTCATTGTTCATTCATTCAGACCCTAAGCTGTTGAGGCGTGTGATTCAGAACTTTTTGACCAATGCGTTCCGCTACAACCCGGAAGGGAAAGTGGTACTGGGTGCGAGAAGAGTCAATGGACAGGTTCGAATTGATGTGTGGGATAATGGAACCGGTATCGATGAAGACAAGCAACAAGAAATCTTTGAAGAGTTTACTCGTGGCAGCCAAGTACGAGCCGATCAAGGATTGGGGTTAGGGTTAGCAATCTCGAAAGGTATTGCTCATGTGCTTGGCCATCAAATTTCGATGCGCTCATGGCCGGGGCAAGGCAGTGTCTTTTCCATCAGTTTAGCTAGAGCGGAAAAAGTGGCTCCAGTTGTGCAAGCTTCGACGCCAATGGCGACCAGCGACATCGAACATCTCAAGATATTGTGTGTCGATAATGAACGAGAAATCTTAGTCGGTATGGAAAACCTGATCGGACGTTGGGGCTGTGAGGTTAAGACGGCGGTTGATTTGGTCGAAAGCTTGCAGTGCCTAGATGAGGGTTGGCTACCTGATGTGATTTTCTCTGATTACCGTTTAGATAATGGCAGAACGGGTCTCGAAGTCCTGCAGCAGTGTCGCTTGCGCCTCGGAGACTCTTTTGAAGGGGTCATCATTAGTGCCGATAGAACCGATGACATGTTGGCAGCGATAAAGGCCAACAGCTTTCGCTTTATTGCCAAGCCAGTGAAGCCACTTAAGTTAAGAGCGGTCTTGAATCGAGTGAGCTAGTTTGGGTTAACAGGCTCGGATTAGTACGTTCGTGAGCGGATAGTGAAAAGGCCTCAGATGAGGCCTTTTTTGTCTCTGTTTTTTTTGCGAACGCCGATTCGCTTGTTAATTCAATAACTAACCAGCAATGCCACCTTGTGTCAGTGTGGTTGGATCAAGCAGTTTACTGAGCTCTTCTCGGCTAAGATCGGTTTCTCTTTCTGCGACATCCAGAATTGGTAAGCCTTCTTTGTAAGCTTTCTTGGCAATATCAGCCGCCTTCAAGTAGCCAATCACAGGGTTAAGTGCGGTCACTAGGATTGGGTTCTTTGACAGTGCCAAATCGAGATTGTCTTGGCGTACCGTGAAGGTCGCGATGGCTTTGTCCGCTAAAGCGACTGAGCTGTTTGCCAATAACTCAATACTTTCCAACACGTTATGAGCAATCACTGGCAGCATCACATTAAGTTGGAAGTTACCTGATTGTCCGGCTACGGTAATGGTGGTGTCGTTGCCAATGACTTGCGCCGCCGCCATAGCTGCAGCTTCTGGAATCACAGGATTTACCTTGCCAGGCATGATCGATGAGCCTGGTTGTAGAGCCTGTAATTCAATTTCCCCTAAGCCAGCCAACGGCCCAGAGTTCATCCAGCGAAGATCGTTTGAGATCTTCATGATCGCAACTGCTGCCGTTTTGAGCTGACCTGACAGCGCAACGATCGCGTCTTGACTGCTGAGGCTAAAAAAGAAGTTTTCACTCGAGCTAAAACTGATCTTTGTCGATTGAGACAGGTTACTCGCAAACTTATCGGCAAAGCGTGGGTCAGCATTGATCCCTGTTCCAACCGCAGTACCACCTTGTGCTAAAGCCTTGATAGCGGGCAGGGTGTTCTCTATTGCTTGCTTAGCGTGTTCTATCTGAAATTTCCAACCACCTAGCTCTTGAGCAAAGGTCATTGGCATCGCATCCATTAGATGAGTGCGGCCGGTCTTCACGACCTCCGCAAGTTCCTGTTGTTTGATGGTGAGTGCTTCAGAAAGGTGAGTTAATGCAGGTAATAGCTTATTTTCAGCCATCAAAGCAACGCTCACTTGAATTGCGGTTGGCACCACATCGTTACTGCTTTGGCCCATGTTGACGTGATCATTGGGGTTCACGTCGCCTTGCAAGCTTCTTGAGGCAAGCGTAGCAATCACTTCATTGGCATTCATGTTGGAACTGGTACCTGAACCGGTTTGGTAGACATCGATAGGGAATTGATCGAGGTGTTTACCCTCAATGATCTCTTGGCTGGCTTCGGCTATCGCGTTGGCAATATCACCTTCCAGTAGACCTAACTGAGCATTGGTATCTGCCGCTGCCTGTTTAATTAACGCCAGTGCTTGAATAAAACTGGTCGGCATCTTGTGAGAGCTAAACGCGAAGTTATCCGCTGCACGCTGAGTTTGTGCTTGGTATAGCGCATCGGCAGGGACTTTCACTTCGCCCATGCTGTCTTTTTCAATCCGAAATTGTAGGGTCATGTTCTATCCTTGTTAGCCAAGTGGGGCTTGGACTTGTTTTAGTGTTTGGCTGAGATTCAAAAAACGCGCTTGGCCTTGAGGTTGCTGGCAGTAGTGGCGCTTCAAATAAAATAGTGGTGAGTGAATAGAGTCTAGGCAGATATGACGAAAGGCGAAACTGCGCTGAGGAGACTCAATCGCTTCAATCAAATGAAAGAAAACTTGGCGTAGATACAGCTCGCACAACAAGATGTTTTCTTGAGCGGCATGCTTTTCATAGTAAGCCGAAAGCGTCAGTGCACACTCGATATACTCTCGAATTACAAACGGCTCATGGCCTTGAACTTGTTCTAATGAAGCAAAGCGATCCTGTGCTTTGTAAAATCTCGAATAGAGAACCTGCTGCTCTTTCATCATCATCTGCATCTCTTTATTGGATGTTAATGATAATTATTATCAAATAAAATTTTAAAAACAACCCTTTGTTTATCTTTTTATAAAGTGAGCAGAAAAAGAAAAAGCCGATACACGAAGTATCGGCTTTCTGGAGTCAGTACCTAATCCCTACAATGTAAGTACTGATTCATTTTTTGCTAAACATCTTTGTTTAATGGTCGTGCTTAGTGGTCGTGAGCTTCACCTGCACCTTTCGGGTAACGGATGTTCTCAACCATATCTTGTACATCTTGTGGTACTTCAGCAGTTACTTTGTTTACAGCAATCGATACTACGAAGTTTAGACACATACCTAGCGTACCGATGCCTTCTGGGCTGATACCAAACCACCAGTTTTCAGGTGTGCTTGCTGCTGGGTTAATGAACTTGAAGTAGATGATGTAGCTTGCTGTGAAGGCAATACCTGACAACATACCTGCAATTGCGCCTTCCTTGTTCATCTTCTTGTAGAAGATACCTAGGATAATCGCTGGGAAGAAGGATGCTGCGGCTAAGCCGAAGGCAAACGCTACTACCTGTGCTACAAAGCCTGGTGGGTTAATACCTAAGTAACCGGCACCGACAATCGCGACCATGGCTGCCAGACGAGCGGCTAACAGCTCCTGCTTGTCGGTCATGTTTGGTCTGAAGCCTTTCTTCAACAAGTCATGTGAAATCGACGTTGAGATGACCAATAGTAGACCCGCGGCTGTTGATAGTGCGGCTGCTAGGCCACCGGCTGCAAGCAGTGCTACAACCCAGTTTGGTAGTTTCGCTAGCTCTGGAGAAGCCAGTACGATGATGTCACGGTTAATCTTCATCTCGTTGCGCTCATCGCCCGAGTAGAACATTTTGCCATCGCCGTTCTTATCTTCCCAACCTACTAGGCCAGTGCTTTCCCAGTTTTTGTACCAGCTTGGTGCGTCCGCTGCAGCGACACCTTGCATGTCAGGGCCGTTGATTGTTTCGATCATGTTTACACGAGCGAATGCTGCAACGCCTGGTGCTGTTGTGTATAGCAATGAGATGAACAGTAGTGCCCAACCCGCTGAGATACGAGCATCACGTACTTTTGGTACCGTGAAGAAACGAATGATTACGTGTGGAAGACCCGCAGTACCGACCATTAGAGCCGCACAGATGAAGAATACATCTACCATGCTCTTGTTACCTTCGGTATAGGCGGTAAATCCGAGTTCTTCGGTCAGTCCATCCAGTTTATCAAGAAGGTAAACATCTGTGCCTGATAGCGTAGAGCCCATACCAACTTGTGGAAGTGGGTTACCTGTCATCATGATTGAGGTAAAGATTGCTGGAACAAGGAAGGCGAAAATGAGGACACAGAATTGAGCTACCTGCGTATAAGTGATGCCTTTCATGCCACCTAGTACTGCGTAGAAGAACACAATACCCATACCAATGATGATGCCTAGGTTAATATCAACTTCTAGGAAACGAGAGAATACAACGCCCACACCACGCATCTGGCCTGCAACGTACGTAAACGATACGAAGATTGCACAGAATACCGCTACCATACGTGCCGTTTTCGAGTAGTAACGCTCACCGATGAAATCAGGAACCGTAAACTGACCGAACTTACGTAGGTAAGGTGCTAAACATAGCGCAAGTAGTACATAACCACCAGTCCAACCCATTAGGTAAACCGCACCGTCGTAACCAACGAATGAGATGATACCTGCCATTGAGATGAATGATGCTGCCGACATCCAGTCAGCGGCGGTCGCCATGCCGTTTGCTACTGGGTGTACACCACCGCCAGCAACGTAGAACTCACTAGTAGACCCTGCACGAGCCCAGATTGCGATGCCGATATATACCGCGAAAGTAATACCGACGAGAATAAACGTCCAAGTTTGAATATCCATGTTCTAGCCTCTAGTCTTCCTGTACGTTGTATTTTTTGTCGAGCGCATTCATGCGGACAACGTAAATAAATATCAGCGCCACGAAGGTGTATATCGAACCTTGCTGAGCGAACCAAAATCCTAGCTTGAACCCGCCAAACTGAACGGTATTGAGGGCATCCACAAATAAGATGCCAGCGCCGTAAGACACCGCAAACCAGACCGCGAGCAGTGTTCCCATAATTCCCAAGTTTTCCTTCCAGTAGGCTTGAGCATGTTCCGTAGATTCGAACGCCATTGCCTTCTCCTTTATTCCGTTTTCGTAGAAACTGTTTTTGTGAAACCGTTTTGTAAAATAGCGTGTTAACGTAATGTTACGATTTAGAATGTAGCAAGGATAAGTCAAGGGATCTGTGCAACTTTAGTCGGGATGGTATTAGCGCTAATGTACTGAAATATGGGAGCTAGGAGACATAATCATAGAAAAATGTGATGTTAAAATGTTGTTAAATTAGCCAAAGGTCTAACAAAAAGGGATGAATTAGACTGCGAGTCATAAAATTTAACAACTAAATGACCGAGAAACGGTATTTAGCCCTGCTTATGACACGAAGCGAAATATAAGTTTGTTATAGTAACAACGGCACTTTCACCGACCGTGCCTTGCTAAACGGCAGAAGATCAACAAGCTAGCGGCAGAAGATCAACATGCTTATATCTTGAGTTTTATTCTTTGGGGGAACGAATTGGACGCAATAACTATCAACCACTTATTTTTAACTGGTGCGGTGCTCATCGCCATCAGTGTGCTTTTCTCACAAGTGTCCTCACGATTGGGCGTTCCGATTCTTTTGATCTTTTTATTCGTTGGTATGTTAGCGGGTGAAGATGGACCCGGTAATATTCATTTCGATGATTACTCACTGACCTACTTGGTGAGTAACCTTGCGCTTGCCGTGATTCTGTTGGATGGCGGTATGCGAACCAAGGTGGCGAGCTTCAAGGTCGCTTTCTGGCCTTCGCTCTCGCTGGCGACGATAGGTGTCGCATGTACAGCAACCTTAACCGGATTAATGGCGGCTTGGCTGTTTGACTTGTCATTAATGCAGGGCATCTTGGTCGGGGCGATTGTTGGTTCAACCGATGCGGCAGCGGTATTCTCTTTGCTGAAAGGACAGAGTCTCAATGAGCGTGTTGGCTCAACCCTAGAGATCGAATCGGGCACTAACGACCCAATGGCGGTCTTCCTGACGGTGACCTTAATTGCGCTGTTAGGTAACCCTGACGCTGAGATGGGAATGAACTTCCTACTGCAAAGTTTTGCGATGCAGTTTGGTATCGGTACTCTTGTTGGTATTGGCGGCGGCTGGGTTCTATGGAGCTTAATCAATCGAGTACAATTGGCTGATGGCCTTTATTCCATTCTGGTACTCAGTGGGGGCGTGGCGCTGTTTGCGTTCTCTAACATGCTTGGCGGCAGCGGCATTTTATCGATTTACCTAGTGGGCTTGTTCATTGGTAATCGTCCGACGCGCTCGCGACACTCTATTCTTAATGTTCTTGATGGCATGACGTGGCTAAGCCAGATCGTGATGTTCTTGGTATTGGGTTTATTGGTGACGCCATCAACGTTGATGGACATTGCTCTGCCTGCGCTGGCACTGGCCTTCGGTATGATTTTGTTTGCTCGTCCGCTGTCGGTTTGGTTGGGTTTACTGCCGTTCAGAAGCTTTTCCACCAAAGAACGCTGGTTTGTTTCTTGGGTAGGTTTGCGTGGTGCAGTACCAATCATCTTAGCGGTATTCCCGATGATGGCAGGCCTGCCCAATGCTCAGCTGTATTTCAATATCGCGTTCTTCGTGGTTATGGTGTCGCTGATTGTTCAAGGCGGCAGCTTGATGAAAGTCGCGAGATTGGCTCAAGTGACTTTACCACCGACGCCAACACCGATTTCTCGTACTGGCATTGAAATTTACCCTGCTAGTGAGTGGGAGATATTTGTCTACAAGCTGAAAGAAGAGAAGTGGTGTGTGGGCGAACCACTAAAGCGTTTGTCTATGCCGGAAGGAACGCGAATTACTGCACTGTTTAGAAAGGATGCCTTGCTTCACCCATCAGGCAGCACCGTGTTAGAGGCGAACGATATCTTATGTGTGCTTGGTCAAGACAAAGATTTGGACAGCTTAAGTTCGTTGTTCAGTGAGGCGCCTCTAGCAGAAGAGGCGGCACGATTCTTTGGTGACTTCTTCTTGGATGTTGAGCTATCAGTTGCGGCAGTGAGTGATTGTTATGGTATTGAACTTGGCTCGGAAGAAGAGCGAGAAATGACGCTAAAACAATTGGTTGCTCAAGAGCTTGGCGCACACTCTGTATTGGGTGATAGCTTTGAGTGGCATGACATCACTTGGGTGGTTGCAGAGATAGATGATCATAAAGTCGTCAGGTTGGGTTTATGTTTACCTAAGACGACTTTAGAAGAGGATATCAGTGAAGCTTAATTGTGGACTTCTTGTAGCAAGATAACCGCTTGAGTACGATTTTTCACATCCAGTTTACGGAAGATGGCCGTCATATGTGCTTTGATGGTCGCTTCCGAAACATTCAATTCATACGCGATTTGCTTGTTAAGCAAGCCGTCAGAAAGCATCCCTAATACCTTGTATTGCTGAGGCGTCAGTGTGGAAATCTTTTCTGCAAGGTCGCTACACGCTGCATTATTGGTGATAAGCCCTTCAGGGAAGAACGGGTCGCCATTCAGCACTTGATTCAGTGCACTCACCAACTCACGCATATCACTCGACTTAGGAATAAAGCCAAACGCACCGTGGCTCTTCACCTGAGTGACCACGCTGGCATCTTCACTGGCAGAAACCACCACAATCGGTAGATCTGGGTATTCAGCGCGCAGTTGAATTAAGCCTGACATGCCATTGGCGCCCGGCATTTTCAGATCGAGCAGTAATAGATCCGGCTCGCCTTCTTTCTTTAGCAGAGTCAGTAAGGCATCGAGAGAATCGGCCTCAAGCAGGTTCGCACCACTGATCGCCATATGAACTGACTGAAACAGGGCGTTGCGAAAGAGAGGGTGGTCATCAGCAATGATGATGGTATAGGTCGAGTCCATGACGTTCATACTTTTAACAATTTAGTTAATATTTATTATCATCCTGATTGAGTATGTGGACAATATCTATGCATTAAAAGTCTGAACCATATCGACTTTTATCCCCGGAATAAGAAAGCGTTACTCTGAATAGCAAAAAAGCCGCACTGCCATCTCGTTACGGAGGGGCGGTGCGGCTTTCGATTCGGCTTATATTTTAGTGAATATTGCCGTTATAGCTGGTGGTTTTGCATGTGTTTTAAGAATACATCGGCAGGCATAAAACCGGTTACACGAGCATTTGGAACATGGTTACCCTCACCATCCCAGAACTCAATCGTAGGTAAGCCAAGTACCTGTAATTGTTTAAGCAGTTCAATGTCTTGAGGCATGTTTCTCGTTACATCGGCTTGTAGCAGTACGAAGTCAGAAAGCTTGTTTTCCACATCAGCTTGATGGAAGGTGTACTTCTCGAATTCTTTACATGCCACACACCAATCGGCGTAGAAGTCGAGCATCACAGGCTTACCGAGTTTCTTCGCTTCGATGAGCTGGATTTCTAGTTCTTCAACCGTGTTGATGCGTGCAAATTGGATGTGTTGTTCTACCGTCACGCTCTTTTCTGCAAACCAGTAATTGAGCGCAGGTTGAGCTGATGCGAACAGGCCAAGCATCGCAATGATGCCCACAGCGCTTTGCTTCCAGCCACCAAATGGCAGTGCATTCTTACTGTGGTAAAGCCAACCAAAGGCGATGAAGCCAAGGCCAGACCAAAGCACGGTTGCCCACAATTCAGGAATGATGCGCTCTAGCAGGAAGATAGGCGCGGCAAGCAAGATAAAGCCGAATACGATCTTCACCTTGTTCATCCAGCTGCCCGCTTTAGGCAATAGCTTATTACCAAACACTGCCACTAAAATCAGTGGGATACCCATACCCATAGCCAACGCGTACAGAGCAATTGCACCGGTAAATAGGTCACCACTCTGAGCCACATACAGCAGTGCGCCTGACAATGGCGCCGTGGTACAAGGTGAACACACCAAGCCAGAGATAGCGCCCATTGCGAATACGCCCAAGGTATTGCCACCTTGCTGCTTGTTGCTTTGGTTGTTGAGCCAAGTTTGGATGCTGCTTGGCAGTTGCAGGTTATAAACGCCAAACATCGACATTGCTAACGCCACGAACAGAACACTCAGCGCGATCAGCACGTAAGGGTGCTGCATAGCGGCTTGGAATTGCATGCCTGCTGAAGCAACCACTAAACCTAATAAGGTGTAGGTTAACGCCATGCCTTGCACGTAAATAAAGGACAGCATCAGCGCGCGACCTTGGCTGAGTTTGCCACCACCTAAAACGATACCCGTTAGAATCGGATACATAGGCAGCACACACGGCGTAAAGGCTAAACCAACACCGAGTGCTAAGAATAATAGAGGGGTCCACCAACTGTCACCGAGCTTATCGGCTAAGCCTTCTTCTTTTGAAACAGGGGCATTTGGCTGTTGAGTCGTGTTACTTACAACGTCTGCTTTCGGAGATGTTGGTTGCGTAGAAACATCGGTTTCGTTGCCAGCAGAAGATGAAGCTTGTGAGTCACTACCTTGCGAATTAGCAGAACCTGTTGCTGTGAAAGGTTCAATGTCGATGATACGAGTCTCTGGTGGGTAGCAGAACCCTGCGTCCGCACAGCCTTGATACTTAACGATCAGCTGTGAGCCATCTTGGTAACTCTGCAGAGGAACTTGCACGAATAACGGCTGAGTATAAATGCTCACCTCACCGAAGAATTCATCTTGGTGCGGCTTACCATCTTCTAATTCAACATTACCGATAGCGAGATTTTGGCCAGTGAACGAGAGGCTATGTTGATAGAGGTAGTAGCCCTCTTTTACTTGCCAGTCGAGAAGGACTTTGTCGTCTTGCTGGTAGTAATTGAAAGGGAAAGCTTGGTCTACAGGGACAAAACCATTGTTATTGCCTCCGAAGCTTGGCTCGGCGTTGTCGTTCCCAAATAGCGCCCACGCAGGCTGGGTGAATAGGGAAACACAAACAAAAAGTAATGTGGCAAGTCGTCGCATACTATTTAGTCATCAAAATGGAGTTGAAGGTATCTTAACTCAATCAGACCGTAATAGTTTGCTATTAGTTTCATCGGCAAACAAATATCCCCTAAGGCGGGATAGCGATTTTATTGGGTAATCGAGTGGGGAGCTGCAATTCAACTTGAGTGACTTGCCTTTGTAAAAGAGACATTTAAGCTACACCCAAGCGTGCTTTTACTACTTGTTCGCAAGCATCAATATTCATCGTATCTTTTGGAATAATAAGCACGGTATCATTACCGCCAACGGTGCCGATAATCTCAGTATGTGGGTCGATATCGACTAATCTTGCGACTAATTGAGCACAACCTGGATGAGTTTTTACGATGACCATCGCTTGGTTATGAGTGATGAATTCGATTTGCGATGAGATGGATGCATCGACACGAACCGGTGCACTTTCAACCGTGATGCAGTAAACCTTTTTACCGCAAGCATTCTGAATTTTGACAACACCAAGCTGTGACAAAATACGAGATACGGTCGATTGGCTGATACCGGTATAGCCAATATCGACGAGTTTCTCTCGCAGTTGATTTTGGGTCGAGAAGCTTTGTTGTTGTAGTAAGCGTTTGCACGCTGCAGTCAGTGTTTTATCTTCAGCTGAATACAAGCAACCGTGCTCAGTGATTGGGTTCATGAACAACTCCTTAAGGTCAACATGTGGTTATCGCTTGTCCATAGCGCCGAGCGTACTCCCAAAGCCGTAGAGTACGATTGTTAAATAGGGCTTACCGATGAATCCCGAAATAAAGAGGGAAGGTATGCGTGATGTATGATCGTCTATCCATTGAGTCTACCACTAAAGGATAGTTATCTTTTTGAAGGGGATCACCAAATAAAATTCTAGTTAATTGCTTTTATTTTGGAGTTTTATTCTTTTGTTAAATGGATATTTATTCCAAGTTTGGCATAAATATCCATCGGTATTAGGGTGCTTTGGAGACCGTGATAATGGCGCTAAGGGTTAGCGAATTTCACTCATGATCTCGCGAGAGAATACTTTTTCACAGTAGTGACATTTTAGCTGCACGTTTTCCTGTTTTAGCTGCACTTTAAAGCTGCTTTCGACTGGCTCACCGTGCGAAATACAGTTGCTATTCGGGCAAGAGTAGACACTGTGGATTTGCTCTGGCAGCACAAGGGTTAGCTTATTAACCACTTTATACTCTTCAATCTGATTGACCGTTGCCTGCGGAGCATAAAGAGCCAATTGGTTGGCTTGTTCCTTGGTCAGGAAGATGTTCTCAATCTTGATTAGATCTTTATGGCCAAGTGCCGATGATGGCAGGTTTAAGCCCATAGTGATGCGCTGTTCTGTCTTGTGTAGCTTAAACAGTTTAAGGATTTTGATACCAAGGTGAGCAGGGATGTGGTCAATCACGCTGCCGTTACGGATCGCTTCTACTTGTAGCTGAGTTTGTTTAACCATGACTGTTTCTCCTGCTTATAAAGTGTCGTTAAGAACTAGGGCCAATAGGGCTTCGCGAGCGTATACACCGTTTTCAGCTTGTTCGAAGTAGTAAGCGTGTGGCGTTTTATCAACGTCGGTGGTGATTTCGTCGACGCGTGGCAGCGGGTGAAGTACCTTCATGTTTTGACGAGCGTCTTTCAATGTATCGGCGGTGAGGATGTAAGCCGATTTCATGTGTGCGTATTCCGACGCATCAAAGCGCTCTTTCTGCACGCGAGTCATGTACAGAACATCCAGTTCCGGCACGACTTCTTCAATGCTGCTGTGAGTGCTGTATTGGATGCCCATCTCTTCCAATTCTTCACAGATGTAATCTGGCATCTCTAAGACTTCTGGCGCGATAAAGAAGAAACGCACGTTATTGAATTTCGATAGTGCTTGGGTCAATGAGTGCACGGTACGGCCATATTTTAGGTCGCCGACGAACGCCACATTGAGGTTATCGAGCGTGCCTTGTGTTTCGTAAATCGAGAACAGGTCCAGCAAGGTTTGCGTCGGGTGCTGGTTAGCACCGTCGCCGCCGTTTACTACCGGCACACCGTTAGAAAATTCAGACGCTAAACGTGCTGCCCCTTCTTGTGGGTGACGCATTACAAAGGCATCGACGTAGGATGAAATAACCTGCACTGAATCGGCAAGTGTTTCGCCTTTCTTCGCCAGTGAGGTGTTACCGCCATTATCAAAGCCAATGACCGTGCCACCAAGGCGCTGGACGGCGGTCTCAAATGAAAGGCGAGTTCGAGTTGAAGGCTCAAAGAAGCAGCTCGCAACGACTTTATTTTTCAGCAACTCTGGGTTTGGCTCGGCCTTGAGTCTTGCTGCTGTGTCGACGATAAGCTCCAGTTCATTACGAGTGAGCTCAGGTATGGAGATGATGTGCTTGTTAAATAACGAATGCGCCATAACGGGTCTTCCTTCTATGCATACAGTCAAATTGCGGACAAAAAAAAGCCCCCTAAAAATAGGAGGCTTCGAAACGATCAATAGAGCAAAATAAAAATGACACCACCGCCACTCTTTGGCGTGTAGTTTGACAATCATGTGCGACAGAATTGCAGTTCATATTTTGCTCTCTTAAGACAAATTGCGGAGGATTATACTCAGATAAAAACTGCATGCAATACTTTCTGTAAAGTATTCATTTAATGGATTTTTATGCGAAATAACCTCTACATTTTGCTTTGATTTAAGCCCTTGTTGAAACAGAAAATCTCAGGCTTTTTCAGGTAATAATCTTTTCAAGGACATGAAAAAAAATGCGGGTTTTATCCAAGGTCAAAATCCCAAGAACGCCACCCGCATTTCCCTGTTATTGCACTTAGCTTGTCAATTTATTGCGAACAAGTGCGTGCTTAACTGCTTAATTTCTTAATTTCTTAGCTGCCTAATGTCGCAACCATGACTGCTTTGATGGTGTGCATGCGGTTTTCTGCTTCATCGAACACGATAGAGTATTCAGACTCAACTACCTCATCAGTCACTTCCACACCGTCTTTTAGCTGTGGATATTCAGCCGCAAGTTGTTTGCCTACCGTGGTATCTTCGCCATGGAAAGCTGGCAGACAGTGCATGAATTTCACATGTGGGTTACCCGTTGCTTTCAGCATTTCCATGTTCACTTGGTAAGGCATCATTAGGTTGATACGCTCAGCCCATGCTTCTTTCGCTTCGCCCATAGATACCCAAACGTCGGTGTACAGGAAGTCACAACCTTGCACGCCTTCTTGAACATCTTCAGTCAGTGTAATTTTGCCACCTGTGTGCTCTGCGATTTCACGACACTGAGCCAATAGTTCTTCTTGTGGCCAGAACTGTTTTGGAGCAACAAGGCGAATGTCCATGCCCATTTTCGCTGCGCCAACCATCAGAGAGTTACCCATGTTGTTGCGAGCATCACCTAGGTAAGCAAAGCTGATTTCATGCAGTTGTTTACCACGGCCGTATTCCGTCATGGTTAGGAAGTCAGCAAGAATTTGTGTAGGGTGGAATTCGTCAGTCAGACCATTCCATACTGGAACTCCAGCGTAAGCGCCGAGCTCTTCAACGATTTCTTGACCGAAGCCGCGGTATTCAATGCCATCGTACATACGGCCAAGAACGCGAGCGGTATCTTTCATTGATTCTTTGTGGCCAATTTGAGAGCCAGATGGGCCTAAGTAAGACACGCGAGCGCCTTGGTCGAATGCCGCTACTTCGAATGCACAGCGAGTACGAGTTGAGGTTTTCTCAAAGATAAGCGCAATGTTTTTGCCAGTTAGTGTTGGCTGTTCGTAACCGTTGTACTTCGCTTTTTTTAGCTCCATAGAAAGATCTAATAAGTGTTGAATTTCGCGTGGAGTGAAATCTAGTAGTTTTAGGAAGTTACGATTGCGTAGGTTAAAAGCCATGATGTATTCCTTCTTAGATTTAGGCGCTTTCTTGTTACAGGGAAAGAAAATTCAAGAAAGCGCGATTCAATTTTTGTGTATTAATTTCAGTTCAAACGGTGATTCAGTTTTCTCGCAAGGTTTGAAAAGCTCGCGAGTAGATTAATCTTTGGTGATGTTGGTGCCCGCCAAGCCTTGCAGGATTTGCAAACCATCTTCGAGTGCACCAATACCGACGACTTTGCCGCCTTGCTGAATGAATTCGCACGATGCTTCAATTTTTGGTCCCATAGAGCCTGCATCAAATTCGAATTTCGCCAGTTCACTTGGTGTGGTGCTGCGCAGTGCGTGTTGAGTCGGTTTGCCCCAATCAAGGTAAACAGCGTCCGCGTCGGTCAAAATAAGCAGTGCATCCGCATCCAGTTGTTTCGCTAAGAAAGCCGCTGACATGTCTTTGTCGATAACCGCTTCAACACCCACTAATTTGCCGTTCTCTTTTTTCACTGGGATGCCACCGCCGCCAGTACAAATCACTAGGTGGCCTGCATCGATAAGTTGGGTGATCGCTTCGTGCTCAACAATGCCAGTAGGGCGTGGGCTTGGCACAACGCGACGGAAGTGTTGGCCGTCTGGTTTGACGATCCAGTGGAATTTCTCCGCCAATTCACGCGCTTCCGCTTCTTCGTAGATCGGGCCAATCGGCTTCGTTGGATCGGCGAATGCAGGATCGTTTGGATCAACGGTCATTTGTGTCAACATGCACGAGATGTTGCGGTTAGGTAGATAGTTCTTGAACTCTTGCATCAGCATGTAGCCGATCATGCCTTGAGTCTCACTGCCCAATACATCTAGCGGATACGGGTTTACTTTTTTGTATTCCAAACCTTGCAGAGCCAGTAAACCAACTTGTGGGCCATTACCATGTACTAGAACCACGTTGTACACTTTCGCGATTTCAGAGATGGTTTTAACCGCTGTTTCAATATTACGGCGTTGAACATCGGCTTCTAACGGCTCACCGCGACGAAGTAAGGCATTACCGCCGAGTGCAACAACAACAGTTTGCTTAGTCATAATTGTGTTCTCTCATTTTGGCCAAGCTGAGATTATTTAAGATCATTCAACTTGGCCGTTTTCGTCTTAGTGATTAGATACCATCACGCTCAATTGGGCAGCTCATGCAGCGTGCGCCACCGCGACCGCGGCCAAGTTCATCTCCAGGGATAGGAAGAACTGTGATGCCTGCTTTATCGTATTTTTCATTGGTGTAGGTGTTGCCTTCGTAGCCAATCACAACGCCAGGTTTAACCGTTAGAACGTTGTTTGCATCGTTCCACTGCTCACGTTCTGCATGGAAGTTGTCACCACCGGTCGTGATTAGGTTTAGCTTGTCTACGCCCAGTGCTTTTTCGATAGCTGTTACGAAGTAGCCTTCTTCTTTCACTTTCACTGCGCCAGACTCATCACCAGTTAGGTTCCAGCACTGTACGTCTTTACTCACCACTTCAGGGTAAACAGAGAACGTATCTTCGTTCATGTGCGTCATAACGGTGTCTAAGTGCATGCAAGAGCGGTGTTTTGGTAGCTGCATTGCGATAACTTGTTTCGCTTGACCGTGTTTGAATAGGCTAGATGCTAAGTGCTCAACACCTTGTGCTGTTGTACGCTCAGACATACCGATAAGAACCGTACCGCGACCGATTACAAGAACGTCACCGCCTTCAATGGTTGAGTTGTCGTAGCTGATGTTTTCTTCATCGCCGAAGTACTTAATGAAGTCTTGGCCAGCAAATGTTGGGTGCCAGCGGTAAATAGCGCGAACGTGGTTGGTTTCACGTTGACGAGCAGGTTTCGCCATCGGGTTGATGGATACGCCACCGTATACCCAGCAAGATGTGTCACGAGTAAATAGGTGGTTTGGTAGCGGTTCGATAATGAAGTCGGTTGGTGCGTGCATGCCTTGCATCATTGAAGATGATTTCATTGGCATCTCAGCGTAAGACAGACCACCCGTTAGGATTTTTGCTAGTTCTAGGTTTGGTAAGTCGCCCAAGTAGCAGCGCACATCGTTAGCAAAGGTTTTGCCTAAGCGGTAATCAGAAACTTGATGATTCAAAAGCCAATCTTTCGCTTCTGGCACTGCTAGCGTGTCTGCTAGTAGGTCAGTAAGAAGAAGAACTTCAACACCTTGATCACGCAGCGTTTGAGTAAATGCGTCATGCTCTTTACCAGCACGTTCAACAGCCAGTACGTCATCAAATAGTAAATCGTGACAGTTAGAGGGTGTTAGGTGAGTCAGTGCGCGTCTTGGACGGTGAACTAGAACGCGGCGTAATTGACCTATTTCAGAACCTACATAGAACTTACTCATGATCGTCTCTCTCTTATATATTTGAATTACTTTTATCGCTAAGAGTAATTATTTATTTTCAGTTGAGAAGAATGAATTATTTATTCATATCTCTTGTCTGGAATTAATATTACGCCTGCTAGTCAGGTATTCTTAGAGATCTATCACAAATCGTTTTTTATCCCGCAGCCCTTTAAAATTAAGGGTTTTAACAAACTTTATGCACTTTCAGTTATGAATAATACATTCTAAATAGTTAGCAGTTAGGGAACTTTATGCACGCTTTTTTGACGAAACTTACTAGAATCTAATTTACGAGGGATTATATGCAGAATAGTTTTATTGATAAGAGTGTACTTAGCTTGGAAGTATGCAGTGTTTTTATTTAGATATTTAATTTTGGATGTGGAATTAATTGTTTATTAACAAAGTAAATGCGAATAAAGCTGTTGCGATCACATTTTAAAATTGGCTGTTTAAGTGTGTTTTTTGATAGAAAAGGGCATTAATCCTCGTCTGTTTATTAGGCTATTAATTACTTTAAATATAATTAACGCTAATAAGTGACTAACTATTTGTTTAAACATCATGGTTGAAAATAGAGTGTTATTTCATCAAGAAAATTAGATGTTTAAAAGTAGGATTGATTCTTCTATTGCGAGTGCTTTGAGTTTAGTTGAGCTTGGCTACGAACAGAAGAACCTTGAATATCGCGTGTATGGCTTTGAGGAGCTGTTTCAGTGGCAGAGGGTTACATTGAGAGGGAACAATAAAAAAGCCGCTGTGAGAAGCGGCTTTGGATGAGAAAGGAGTGAAGTGCTGTTAGTTAGATCAGCGCACCAATACTCAGTACAACAATGCAGAACACCATCAATATACCGACTAGTGGCATCACCCATTTAACCCAGCGCACGTAAGGGACACGAGCAATCGCCAAACCACCCATCACCACCGCGGAGGTTGGGGTGATTAGGTTCACCAAGCCAGATGCAGATTGGTACGCAGTGATAACCAAGTCACGACCTACGCCAGCAAAGTCGGCCAGTGGTGCCATGATTGGCATGGTCAGTACCGCTAAGCCAGAGGTCGATGGCACTAAGAACGACAGTAGAATCTCTAAGAAGAACATCACGTTAATGAAGATAACCGAAGAAAGCCCCGTTACCATCTGTTCTGCTGAGAAGAGAATGGTATCGGTGATCATACCGCGGTCCATCACCACTACGATACCACGTGCAATACCTATGATGAGCGCAACGCCAAGTAGGTCGCGGGCACCATCAATGAAGCTGGTGGTAAACTCTTCTTCGCTCATGCGAGCCACAATACCAACGATGATGGTTGCTGCTAAGAACATCGCTGAGATCTCAGCCATCCACCATCCAGCAACGGATACACCATAAATCATTACAGCGAACGAGCCACCAAAAATGGTCAGAATCAGTTTGCGAGTCGCGGTGAATTCAAGTTTTTCGCCGCTCGCATTACCTAAGAAGTGCGCTTTGTTCTCTTCGTATTTGTCGTAGACAATTGATGTTGTTGGATCGGCTTGAACCATTCTTGCGTAACGCATTACGTAGGCAACACAAATACCCCAACCAATAATCAACATCGCAATGCGCAACACGATACCGTCTGTAAATGGAATACCAGAGGCGTTGGCAGCGATCACGGTTGCGAATGGGTTAATCGTTGAACCCAGCACCCCAATACCTGCACCAAGCAG
The DNA here is from genome assembly GCF_041470465.1 of Vibrio sp. 10N.261.55.F4. NCBI lineage: Bacteria > Pseudomonadati > Pseudomonadota > Gammaproteobacteria > Vibrionales > Vibrionaceae > Vibrio > Vibrio sp. 10N.261.55.F4. Next base: position 56,094 of record NZ_JBFRMM010000043.1, read on the forward strand.
TACGGTCGCAGCGGCAACAAGAGGGTCAAAGCGAGCTGCCATCATTACCGGCACTAGCAATGTATAGAAGGGCAGTGATTCTTCCGCCATGCCGTAGACGGTACCACCTGCGGCAAATAGCGCCATCAGTATTGGTATCATCAACTCTTCTCTCCCTTCTAAGCGGGCGGTGACGCGCTCGATACCGGCATCAATGGCACCCGTTTTGGTTACTAGCCCTAAGAAGCCACCAATGATTAAGATGAACAGCGAAACGTCGATAGCCGCCGCTTCATAGCTATTGTGGTCATAGAAGCCGTCAATAGGCGCGAGCAGTACATCAATCACGCCTTGAGGGTTACCTTCTACCGCTTGATAGGTTCCGGTTACGGGTACTTCTCGGCCTAGCTCTTCATTCATTGCACGGTCGTATTGGCCTGCTGGAACAATCCAGGTAAGCAGTGCGACGAACGCAATCAGAATAAATAGAATGGTGTAGGCAGAAGGGAATTTAAAGTTGGCAAAGAAGCCGCCCTTTTTTTTCTCGCTTGGTATCGTTTGAGTTGTCATGGCTATCTCCTTACATCATCTTAAATAGAAGTGATGTGAATTAGCGACTAATGATTTATAGATTGTAAATACACGGACACTTATAAAGCACTCAACGATATAAAGTTGCTGACTTTAAATATAAGTATCTTTATATTTATATATCCAAATGAATTTAGATTTAATTTAACTGCGGTTATTTTATTCCTTACGTTGGAATTTAAGTTTGGTATTGTTCACAAAAATAGTGACCAATGAATAGGCTGGAAAACGTTAGAAAAAGAGCAAGGTTTTTTGGTTGGTTAGCTTGGATTAATATTCGATGTTAATTAGAAAGAAACAAGGGGTGGTTGTGTTGGCAGGCATTGTTAATGAATGACGTGAATATTCCTGAAATTTTATTCAAACTTTATTTTTGTTCGGGTTTTTAGATTTATAATGTTTATTTGATACGTATCAAATAAACACATTGTTCAGAAAAGAAAAAAGGAAGCCGAAGCTTCCTTTTAGGTTTGGTTTTTCAGCGAGTGTTAGATAAACAGACCGCCGAATGCGAAGCCGAGTGCTACCGCTGTACTGATTGTTGCCACACCAGGAATGAAGAATGGGTGGTTAAATACGTACTTACCAATACGAGTTGAACCTGTGTCATCCATCTCAACCGCTGCCAGTAGCGTAGGGTAAGTTGGAAGTACGAACAGTGCACTTACCGCAGCAAAAGAAGCCACGGCTGTTAGTGGTGCTACGCCAATCGCTAGAGCTGCAGGCATCAGTGCAACCGTTGTCGCGCCTTGAGAGTAAAGCAGCATAGAAGCGAAGAACAGAACAAGAGCCAGCATCCAAGGGTAGTCAGCAAGTAGAGCACCAGCAACGTCTTTGATTTCAGCAACGTGTGCATTCACAAACGTTGAACCTAACCAAGCCACACCCAGTACACAAACACATGCTGTCATACCAGAGCGGAATGTTGGAGCCGAAGAAATCTTCGCTGCATCAATCTTAGTGAACATCACGATTGCCGCTGCTGCTGCCAGCATCACAGACATGATCGCTTCGTTACGGCCCAGTGCTGGGTTTTCAATTAGGCCAACAGAGCTAGAGATAGCGGCTGCGTAGCAAACAACAAAACCAATCGCTGCAAGGAAGATGTAAGTCGCCTTCTTCGCTGTTGGTAGAATTTCGCGTTTCTCTTCTGTTGCTAGCTTGATTAGACCTTTCTCTAGACGTTCTTGGTAAATAGGATCGTCTTTCAGTTCGCTGCCCATGTAGTTCGCGACAACCGCACCAACCATACAAGCGATGAAGGTTGTTGGAATACAAACCATCAATAGCGTTAGGTAATCGACACCAAAGGGTGCCAGCATCGCTGCGAAAGCCACAACTGCTGCCGAAATAGGCGAAGCTGTGATCGCAATTTGAGAGGCTACAACTGCGATAGACAGTGGACGAGAAGGACGAACACCTTGGCCTTTTGCTACTTCTGCAATAACAGGCAACGTAGAGAATGCTGTGTGACCAGTACCCGCCATTAGTGTCATTACAAAGGTCACAATCGGCGCGTAAAAGGTGATACGTTCAGGGTGTTTACGCAAAAAGTTTTCTGCAATTTGTACCAACCAGTCCATACCGCCAGCAACCTGCATTGCTGCAATTGCGGTGATAACCGACATGATGATCAAAATTACATCGACCGGGATAAAAGATTGGCTTGTTGGAACACCAAGAATTAATGAAAGGGCAATAACACCAGCACCACCGGCAAAACCAATACCGATACCGCCAATTCTGGCCCCCAAAAAGATAAAGAGCAGGACGACAAATAGTTCTACTGCAATCATAAGTAACACCTCATTTTAGATTTTATTATGTGAACATTCGCCACTGGAATGTTCACATAATAGTTCTATGGTTTAGGTTTAATTAAGCAAAAACGCAACTAACGGAAATCCACAAGATCAGCAGGGTTAACCGTATTGGAGCCTAAAAAAGGGCTCCGTTTGGAGCCCTTTCTCGCTACCGTTATTCGTAGCGTTTAGCTTTATACTGAGGATGCATTAGATTTTCAACAGAGAAAATGTCATCAAGTTCTTCTTCGGTCAATAAACCGCGTTCTAGAACTACATCACGAACACTCTTACCTGTTTCTGCACAGATCTTACCAACAATGTCACCTTCGTGGTGGCCAATGTATGGGTTTAGGTAAGTGACGATACCGATAGAGTTAAATACGTGCGCTTCACATACTTCTTTGTTTACCGTAATGCCGTCTACACACTTGTCGCGCAGGTTCACACAAGCGTTTGTCAGAATGTCTAGAGACTCAAACATGCTTTGTGCAATAACAGGTTCCATTACGTTCAGTTGAAGTTGACCACCTTCCGCAGCGAAAGAAACCGTGTTGTCGTTACCTAGAACTTTGAAGCAAACTTGGTTTACTACTTCAGGTACAACTGGGTTTACTTTAGCAGGCATGATTGAAGAACCTGCTTGCAGTTCAGGTAGGTTTAGCTCGTTCAAACCAGTACGTGGACCTGAAGAAAGTAGACGCAAGTCGTTACAGATCTTAGATAGCTTAACTGCTAGACGCTTAAGTGCGCCGTGCGTCATTACGTATGCGCCACAGTCAGACGTTGCTTCGATTAAATCTTCAGCCGCTACACACTCTAGGCCTGTTACTTCTGCTAGGTGTTTCACTGCTAGGCCTTGGTAACCCGGTGCTGCGTTCAGACCTGTACCGATAGCCGTTGCGCCTAGGTTTACTTCAAGCAGTAGTTTTGAAGTGTATTCTAGGTTTTTGATTTCTTCATTGATGGTTACAGCCCAAGCGTGGAACTCTTGGCCAACCGTCATTGGAACTGCGTCTTGAAGCTGAGTACGACCCATCTTCAAAATCGTGTTGAATTCTTGGCTCTTAAGCTCGAATGCACCTTTTAGGTATTCGATCGCATCAATCAGTTTACGAACGCTGTTGTAAACAGAGATACGGAAGCCAGTTGGGTAAGCACAGTTTGTAGATTGGCTGCGGTTTACATGGTCGTTCGGGTTGATGAACTCGTATTGGCCTTTTTCTTTGCCCATAAGTTCAAGAGCCACGTTCGCAACAACTTCGTTTGCGTTCATGTTTACAGAAGTACCAGCACCACCTTGGAAAACGTCCGATGGGAACTGATCCATGCACTTACCCGTGTCTAGAATTAGGTCACAAGCTTGGATGATGTATTTAGCCACTTCGCTTGGAATTACACCTAACTCTTTGTTTGCTAAAGCCGCCGCTTTCTTAGTCATCACCATACCGCGAACGAATTCAGGTACATCTGAGATCGTTACATTTGAGATGTTGAAGTTTTCAACTGCGCGTAGAGTGTGGATGCCGTAGTAAGCATCAGCCGGAACATGACGTTGACCTAATAGATCTTCTTCGAGACGAGTAGCTTGAGGAGCTTCAACTTGAGCTTCTGATTGAGTAGCCATAACAGGATCCTTAGAGAATTATTCTGATTATATAGTTAGTTATTAGCCTATTCTGTGTGCAAATACTCCGTTCGCTAGAATATTGGGCTGATAAATCCGTCCTGACTTATGTGGCACATGATACTGTACTTAGCGCATAAAAATATTAAGTGGATCACCTTTTTCGGTTTTGTTTCGTCAATATTTTGCAAAGTTATTCTTGGTCAATAAACACGCTTATTTACCGGATAAATTTGAGATTGTTAGGGCTTTCAGCGTAAACTGCAAGTAACAAAGGAGGGCGTGTGTTTCCTATCTTATTATTACTATTTATCTTCGTACCCATCATTGAGATTGGGCTATTTATTCAAGTTGGTGGCTTCTTAGGATTGTGGCCAACTATTGCGTTGGTTTTGATCACTGCATTTGTGGGTGCATCGCTGGTTCGTAGCCAAGGCATTCAGACACTTATGTCTGTGCAAGGTCGTTTGCAACAAGGCGAAATGCCAGCACAACAGATTCTTGAAGGCGTGATGCTTGCAGTTGCCGGTGTATTGCTGCTGACTCCGGGTTTTATGACGGACGCACTCGGTATGTTGGTATTATTGCCAGCACCAAGAGCGATGATTGCCAAGAAAATGATGGAAAAAATGGTGGTGACCAACATGTCTGGTGGTTTCCATGCCGGTGGACAAGCTGGTTTTGGCCAGAGCCCATTTGGACAAGACCCATTCAATCGCGATCCATCTGACCAATCAAAAGACGGCAACACCTTTGAAGGTGAGTTTGAGAAGAAAGACGACGACAACGATCGTAACCGCTTAAACTAATTAATTTTTTCTCTCTTTATATAGAGGGAAAACAGAAAAGGCTCTTACCTTTATCCTTCGCAAGAAAGTGATAATGGTAAGAGCTTTTTTATTGTCTGTCGCTAGCTGTTACTTACTGTTTACTATCGATAACAGATAACAGATAACAGATAACAGATAAAAGATAAGTTTGAGCGTTCGGTTATACCGCGCCTTCAAAGCCCATTTGTCGCCATGCTTCAAAAGCAATGATTGCCACTGCGTTAGACAGGTTCAGGCTGCGCGCGTCTGGCATCATTGGAATACGAATGCGTTGTTCCATTGGCATGCTTTCAATGAACTCAGCAGGCAGGCCGCGAGTCTCTGGGCCAAACATCAACACATCACCTTGTTGGAATTTTGCATCAACGTGGTGACCTGTCGTTTTAGTGGTGCAGGCAAAGATGCGGAAGTCACCCTCGCGTTCATTCTCAAGATACTCAAGGAAAGCTTCTAGGTTCTTGTGACGCTTAACTCGCGCAAGGTCGTGGTAATCCAAGCCAGCACGACGAACCTTCTTCTCTTCAAAATCAAAGCCAAGCGGTTCAATCAGGTGCAGGTTTGCGCCGCAGTTAGCACATAGGCGGATGATGTTACCCGTATTGGGTGCAATTTCTGGTTCGTATAGAGCGATATCAAACATGTTGGTTCACAAGAGTAATCAAAGATAGCCCGAGTATACGGTGGCAAGCTGAGTGAGTACAGTTCACCACCATTCGCTTACGCTTTATTCGCGAGTGCTTGTGCGTAGTTTTCAGCAACCGCCTTCCAATTCACCACATTCCACCATGCGTTGATGTAATCAGGACGACGGTTTTGGTAGCTGATGTAGTAGGCGTGTTCCCAAACATCGAGCGCAAGAATCGGTTCGCCATCACTGACAACGGTATCCATCCACGGATTATCTTGGTTCGAGGTTGAGATGATCTTCAGTTGCCCTTGCTCTACCACTAGCCAAGCAAAGCCGGAGCCAAAGGTATTGATCGCCGCTTGGGCGAACTGATCTTGGAATGTCTCGAAATCACCGAAGGTACTCTTGATAGCCTCACCAAGCTCGCCCGTAGGTTCACCACCACCGTCTTGCGACATGCAATTCCAATACAAGATGTGATTGTAGTAGCCGCCGCCATTGTTACGCACGGCAGGGCTGTGCTGAGATATGTTGGCAAAGATCTCGGTCAGAGATTGCTGTTCTAGCTCGCTGCCAGACACTGCCGCAACAAACTTATCGTAGTAGGTTCTATGGTGCTTGCTGTAATGCACTTCCATTGTCTTAGCGTCAATGTAAGGCTCTAGGGCATCGTAAGCGTAGGGTAAAGCAGGGAAAGTGTGCGACATGGTAAATCCTCCTTAATTAGAGGATTTACCATAATGATAATGACAATTATTATCAACTGCGATCTTTGTGGGGGTATTACACCGGTAAGATAGGCAGGGTGATTTCGAGTTGTAATCCACCGAGCTGGCTGCGGGTTGCGGTGATGGTTCCGCTGTGTTGGCGAATCGCACTTTCAGTAATGGTTAATCCAAGACCTGTGCCGCCGGTATTACGATCACGGGCAGTGGAAACGCGATAGAAAGGTCTGAAGATAGAATCCAGCTCATCCTCTGGTACACCATCGCCATTATCGTTCACACAAATCGTCAGCTGATCTTGAACCACATGGAACTGTACATCCACTTGGTCTTTACCGTAGTAGATGGCATTGCGTGTAATGTTGTCTAGCGCACTCATCAGCAGTTTAGGGTTCCCCGAAATAGAGCGTTCTGGGATCTCCGAGAACGTCAGTTGTTTGCCCATCTGTTCGGCTTCAAACTGTGCGTCTTTTAAGATCTCTTCCCATAGGCTCGAGATAGGCTGAACCTCACGAGTAATATGGCTGTCGACCTGCATACGAGATAGCGTTAGCAGCTCACTGATCATCTGTTCCAAACGCTGTGCTTCGGTATCAATGCGTTCTAACTCTTGGCTCTCGCCTTGTTTACGAATCGCCAGTGCATTGGCCATGCGAAGACGTGTCAGTGGCGAGCGCAGTTCGTGTGAGATATCAGAGAGCAGGCGTTGTTGCCCCGAAATCATCTGGTTTACCGCTTCTACCATCTGGTTAAAGCTTTCACCCGCTTGTCTGAACTCTGAAGTACCTTTTTCGAGTGTTGGATCGACCTCGAATTGACCTTTCGCCACGCGTTGTGCCGCGCGTTCTAGCCTGCGAGCGGGTTGACTCAGTGCCCAAGCTAACCAAAGTAATAGCGGGGTACTCGCCAACATCACGGCAAGCAATAGCTGCAGAGGTCTATCAAACAGGCGCAGTAAGAATGGCGGTGGTTGGTTCCACTTCACTCCGGCATACATCAGCAACTCTTCACCAGCGAGAGTAATTGGCACTGGCCCTGCGACCATGTAGTGTCCGTAGAGTTTTTGCTTCGGCATCTCAGGGTTATCAATCGAGGTAACAAAGTTACGAATCGCCTTTAGCTTATAGTCTGAATGCCTTTTCGAGGTAAGGACTGCGCCCTCAAGATCGGTCAGGTAGATGCGAGCTCTAGAATCCTTGCGGCTGCGTGGTGCCTCCAGTTGGAAGACAATCTTGCCCAGATTAGGTTCTTTGGCGTAGCGTTTCTCTGTGATTTTAGCGATACGCTCGAGTTTATCGAGGTGATCTGCGGGCACATCTCGCGCGACTCGAGGGTCTAAATGGGGAAGTGACAGCACCGACAAAAGCACCAGTAACATGGTGAACCAAAAGATAGCAAAGATACGTCCATATAAGCTGGTGATTTTAGGTATACGCATTAATCTTCCTCTACCAATAAGTAGCCACGGCCTCGTAAGGTTTTGATGCGTGATTTGCCGTCAGTGCGCTCAGGAATCTTCTTACGTAGATTAGAGATGTGCATGTCTATCGCGCGGTCAAACGCTGCGAGCCTTTTACCCAGCACATCCAAACTCAATGCTTCTTTGGTGATCACTTGCCCTGGGTTTTGGATAAGGTGACTCAGTAGGGCGAACTCGGTTGTGGTGAGGTCGATGAGCTCCCCATTGCAGTAGGCTTCTTGTTTGCCAGGGAAGACTTCGATGTCTTGATATTGAACTCTATCACTGGCCGCCTTAGGTGCGGTGTTGGTTTGAGTACGACGCAAGATAGCTCGAATACGAGCTAACAACTCTCGGTCACTGAAAGGTTTAGGCAGGTAATCATCCGCGCCAAGTTCAAGACCAATCACACGGTCGATCTCTTCGCCTTTTGCGGTCAGCATTAGTACCGGCGTTTCCCAATTTTCCCTCAGCTTTTTTAGCGTTTCCATGCCATTAAGGCGCGGCATCATCACATCCAAAAGGACCAGATCAATCTCATCATTGATCGCTTCAAGCCCGGCATAGCCATCATTGGCTTCGGAGACAGTGAAGCCCTCAAAGCTCAAAATGTCTTTAAGTAAGCTGGTTAACTCTGTGTCGTCATCAATAAGAAGAATGTTCGCCATTGGGAAGCCTTAATCATTTAGTTAGGTTAATAATACTGCTAATTATTCGTCAACTTTCACTCTTTACGATTCTTTACGCTTTCTAAACGTCACTTTACGAGGGAAAGACTAATCTATATTCAAGCGCTGAGAAACAGACGCAACACATGACTTATTATACCGAATTGAGGCAACAATTATGAAAATGACTAAGAAACTTGTACTAGCAGCTGCGGCACTTCCACTTATTTTTGGTACAGCAAGCGCGTATGCTTACGGTGGTGGTGATAAAGGTGACCACAAAGGTATGCACGACAAGTGTGGCGGTTTCGATAAAAAAGTAATGCGCCAACTAGACCTAACCGACGCTCAAAAAGAACAGTTAAAAGAGATGCGTGAAGCAGACCGTGCTGAGATGAAAGCAAAGCGCGGTGCAAACAAAACGGCAAAAATGGCGCAAATGAAAGCGCATCACGAAAAGGTTCAAGCATTGGTACTTGCTGACAACTTTGACGAAGCAGCAGCAAACGACCTAGCAAGCCAAATGGTTGAGAAGCAAACTGAGCGTCGCGTAGCAATGCTTAAGAAGCAACACCAAATGATGAGCGTACTAACGGCTGAGCAAAAGACTCAACTGAAAGAAATCCAACAAGAGCGCATGACTAAGTGTGCTGACAAAATGGGAAAACGCATGAACAAAGACAAGTAATTCATTGCTTGAAAAATCAGCGTTGAATGAAAGTGTTTAGAAAGAAGCGGCCGAGTGCCGCTTTTTTTGATCCTTAAAAATGAATGTTTTACATCATAGCTGTCATATTCAATTGGTTGTTTGCAGGTTATACTTTGTGCTATCAGTCACTTTATAGCCAAGTTATGAAACAAGAATACGCACGTTTAGTTACGCTCGCCGCTTGGGCAGCCACCACCATCGCCACTATTTTATTGATAGTGAAAGTCGCAGCGTGGTGGGTGACAGGTTCCGTGAGTCTGTTGGCTTCCGTCGTGGATTCAATGCTGGATATCGCGGCCTCTGTCGTTAACCTTATCGTGGTTCGTTACTCTCTGCAGCCTGCCGACAAAGAGCACACCTTTGGTCATGGTAAGGCTGAATCTCTCGCTGCATTAGCGCAGGCAATGTTTATTTCAGGCTCTGCATGTTTCCTTATTCTCAATGGTATTGAGCGCTTCTTCCGACCTCATGAACTGAACTCTCCAGAAATTGGTATCTACGTCAGCCTGTTCGCGATAGTGATGACCTTTGGTCTGGTTCGCTTCCAAAAACATGTGGTCAACAAAACGGGTAGCCAAGCTATTGCAGCCGATTCATTGCACTATCAATCAGACCTTTATATGAACGCCGCGATTATGCTGGCACTGGCATTGAGTTGGTTTGGGCTTGGCCAAGCGGACTCTGTATTTGCGGTCGGTATAGGTATCTACATTCTGTACAGCGCTTATCAAATGGCGATGGAAGCGGTTCAGTCTCTGCTTGATCATAAGCTGCCAGATGATGAGCTGAAACAGATTAAAGAGACATCATTGAGCGTGGAAGGCGTGTTGGGTGTGCATCAATTACGAACGCGTCGCTCGGGGCCAATACGCTTCATCCAACTGCATCTAGAATTGGAAGATAATATCCCACTTATTGAAGCGCATCGCATTTCTGACGAAGTAGAAGACAAGCTTATCTCCGTTTTCCCTGATGCTGATGTATTAATTCATCAAGACCCGTATTCGGTCGTATTTGGACCCGAGAAGCAGCAGAAATTTCACTCATGGTAAGCGAGCTAAAAAAGGGTTGGCAAATGGTAAGTAGGTGGCTTTTGAACTAAAGTGAGTAAAAATTACTAATTCTTCAGTGATTCAAAAATCACCTTAGTAACAATTAATGTTGATTCTGATGTGAATCAACAAAGTTACTGAGTAAAACTGTAATACTCTTACAGAAGTAGAAATGTTACATAATTTTACGCGATTTAAGTGCTATTCCTGTTGAGGAAATGTAACATAACGCACAAATATAGATTTAAAATCTTGTTGATATACAATCAGCAAGAATAAGAATTGAATAATAGATTCCCAAAAATCGAGGGTGAGCATGATTAAGAAGATCGGTGTTTTGACCAGTGGTGGTGACGCTCCAGGCATGAACGCAGCAGTTCGTGGTGTAGTTCGTACTGCGCTATCAGTTGGCATTGAAGTTTACGGCATTTACGATGGCTACCAAGGCCTTGTTGAAGACCGTATCGAAAAGCTTGACCGTTCAAGCGTATCTGACGTGATCAACCGTGGTGGTACTTTCTTAGGTTCTGCACGTTTCCCTGAGTTCAAAGACGTTGCTGTTCGTGAGAAAGGCATCGAGAACCTTAAGAAGCACGGTATCGAAGCACTCGTTGTTATCGGTGGTGACGGTTCTTACATGGGTGCTAAGAAACTGACTGAGATGGGTTACCCATGTATCGGTCTTCCAGGCACAATCGATAACGATATCGCGGGTACTGACTACACAATCGGCTACCTAACAGCGCTTAACACTGTTATCGATTCAATCGACCGTCTACGTGACACGTCTTCTTCTCACCAACGTATTTCTATTGTTGAAATCATGGGCCGTCACTGTGGTGACCTTACGCTTATGTCAGCAATTGCGGGTGGCTGTGAGTACATCATCACACCTGAGACTGGCCTAGATAAAGATCAGCTTATCAGCAATATCCAAGATGGTATTGCGAAAGGTAAGAAGCACGCAATCATCGCTCTAACTGAGTTAATGATGGATGCGAATGAACTAGCGAAAGAGATCGAAGCTTCAACAGGTCGTGAAACTCGTGCAACGGTTCTTGGTCACATCCAACGTGGTGGTCGCCCGACTGCATTTGACCGTGTACTGGCTTCTCGCATGGGTAACTACGCTGTTCACCTTCTTCAAGAAGGCCACGGTGGTCGTTGTGTTGGTATCGAGAAAGAAGCGCTTGTTCACCACGACATCATCGACTGTATCGAGAACATGCAGAACCCAGACCGTTCTGAGCTGTTCCGCGTTGCAGAAGAGTTGTTCTAAGCCACGCTTAGCGTTCGCTTAAAATATTAAAAGCCGCTGATTGTTCAGCGGTTTTTTTGTGCCTGTTGTTTGGCTTTAAAGCTTGAATCTCAAACGATAGGCAATAAAAAAGGCCAACCTAAGTTGACCTTTCATTTAATCTAAACGGTGAAGTTTAAATTAAGCTTTTGCTTCAGCTGCTGCTTTAGCGATAGCTGCGAAGCTTTTCGCGTCTAGCGCTGCGCCGCCAACTAGAGCACCGTCGATGTCTGGTTGTGCGAAGTAAGCTGCTGCGTTTTCTGGCTTAACAGAGCCGCCGTATTGGATAACAACTTTCTTAGCAACGTCTTCAGATTTCTCTGCGATGTGTGCACGGATTTGAGCGTGGATGCGTTGTGCATCTTCAGCTGTAGCTGCTTTACCAGTACCGATAGCCCAGATTGGTTCGTAAGCGATGATAGCGCCTTCAAGAGCTTCAACACCTTGAGTGTTGATAACAGCGTCAAGTTGACGAGCACATACAGCAACAGTTTCGCCTGCTTCGTTTTGTGCATCAGACTCACCGATACAAAGAACTGGAGTTAGGCCGTTCTCTTTTAGGAATGCGAATTTCTTAGCAACGAATTCGTCAGACTCAGCGTGGTATTCACGACGCTCAGAGTGACCGATGATGATGTGAGATGCGCCGAACTCTTTAAGCATTGCTGGAGACATGTCGCCAGTGAATGCACCGCTGTTGTTTAGGTCAGAGTTTTGAGCACCTAGGATGATCGCGCTGCCCGCTTCAGTAAGCGTACGCTCAGCAAGATCAACGAAAAGTGCTGGTGGAGCAACTGCTACGTCTACGCCTGTTACGCCTTCAAGTTCAGCGTTAAGACCGTTTAGTAGATCAACAACCATTTCTTTGCTGCCGTTTAGTTTCCAGTTACCCATAACTACAGGATGACGCATAGGAATATCTCCAAAGTATTTAAATAAATCGAATGTAAAAAAGTAAACTTTATTACGAAATAATATAACAGAATAATATCAACAGATCATGACTGTGGTCATGACTTTCTTGGATCTTACTCAATGGTCAGAGTAGATTTTGAGCATATATCAGTGATCCGGCAGACAGAATAATAGCTAACTTCTCGGATTTTTCATCGTTAGTTGCTATTAAGGGACAAACGATTGCGTTAACAATAGGAAGTAATAATGCCGAATCTAGTTCTAGAGTACTCAAATTCAGTGGATGAGCGAGTGAATATCCAAGGTTTACTAGAAGATCTTCATCAAGTTACATTAAACTGTGGTTTGTTTGATGTACCTTCTGTGAAGTCTCGTTCACTGCGCTGTCATAACTGGCTCGTCGGTGATGAAGAGGACAATGTGGATTTTGTTCATATTAGCTTCGAGTTACTTTCAGGGCGTACCGAAGAACAGAAAAGAGAATTGTCGCGTTTGTTGATGCAAACCTTACAAGAACAGGCAAGCCATATCCGCAGCCTAACGGTCAACATAAGGGATATGGATAAAAGTTGCTTTCAGAAAGTGATTAACTAGCTAAAAATAATCAACGAACTAAAAGTGATTAACTAACTATTTGCTGCTAACTTTTTGGTAGCGTATTAATTTTTTGAGTATTTAAGATGTCGATGAAAGATTTACTGCTCTCTTTCAAAGGGAGAATTGGTCGTAAGACTTACTGGATTTGGAATATTTTCTACTATATCGCGATTACTGGTTTTGCCACCGGTATCTCGGTTTTGTTCCCAGCATACTCCTATCTCCTGTTACCAATCTTCCTTCTATTACTTGTTATTCCAGATCTTGCTGTTACCGCTAAGCGCTGGCATGACCGCAACAAGTCTAACTACTGGCTATTGCTGAATGTACCGCTTGTACTCGGGCGACTTGCATCACCTATGGCTGCGACTACGACAGAGCCAGTATCGCCTATTCACATGGTGGCAACGGTTGCTGCACTAGTGTGTGGTTTGTGGATCTTGGTAGAATGCGGTTTGATGAAAGGCACTGAAGGCCGTAATGATTACGGTGAAGATCCCGTTTAAAGATTGGATGATTCATCAGTAAAAAGGGAGCATTGCGCTCCCTTTTTTGTTCTAAGGCATTTTGTTTTTAATGCGTTTTTTTCACTAATACATTTTAGCTTTCAGTACATTTTTGGTTCTGTATTTGGCCTGAAAGGCACGACATTTTCAGGCAGAGATTCTTCAAAATCGCAGCGGCCTTTGAGTGCATCTTGGAATTTACAGACCTGACAGCGCAGCTCTTGCATCAGAACAACATTAGCGTGATGTGGATTCTTGCAGCGGCTGACGACTAAATCGATATGACTTTGTTGAGCGCGAAGCCTGTTTTGCATGGTCTCTGAGGCTGAGCAAATCATCTGTTCGCACATCTCGTGTTTGAATTGATTGAATGCTTTCGGATCGCTTTTCGCGAGTTGGACCAGTTCATCAAAAGGGGGCAGTTTTTGATTGGGTTGTGGATGCGCCATCATTCCTTCCTTAGCATTAAGCGTGTTTCATATGCTCTAAGCTTAAGAAAGAAATCTGTACAAATTTTAATCTATTTGTATTTTCTCAATATTGAGACGGTATTAGCCGATTACCTTTGCAATCAAAGGGCGGGTGTTAAGGTGTAAGTGCAGCGTCGTTCGCCAGCAATGATGTGCTCTGTACGGCTCACGTGACACTCATCTTTTAGTAACTCAGTAAACACGTTGAGCTCAGATTGGCACAGGCTAGGGCAGCGAGTTGCAGCCTTACAGATAGGGCAGTGGTTCTCAATCAAGATGTAGTGATCATCATACTCTTGAAGCTCAGCCATGTAGCCTTCGTCTTCACGAAGCTGGGTGAGTTTTTTAAGCTTGCTGATGAGTGAATCACAGCCAGACAGCGCGGTTTGATATTGCTTAAGGGTGTGTTGTTCACGCTCGGCCGCAACCTTAGCTAACCCCTCTTTACCAAACAGATTCTCGACAGCATCGATCACTTGAATGGTGAGCTCACCGTGTCGATCTGAAAATTGACCATGGCCTTGTTGAGTCAGGGACCAGTGGCGAGTCGGGCGACCCACTTTTACTTTAACATCATGAAACGCAAGAATACCGTCATCTTCCAAACTTTGTAGGTGCTGTCTGGCACCCATTGTCGTCATGCCAAATTCTTCTGACAGTTGTTTCGCGGTTACCGCGCCTTGACGCTTAATGGTCTGTAAGATTTTGTCGCTTGTTTTCATACTATCTCTACCTAATGAACCTTACTATTATGAGGCAAGGTGTTTATAAAGCAAACCATTTACTATGGCGTAGGTGAAATGCACAGGTTATTGATGGCCAATAAAACAAAAGGCTGATACTTGGTATCAGCCTTCGCGTGTTCTGTTGAACCTAGTTTAGGTTTACAGGATGTGACCAATCACTTCTGGGTCTTTACGTTCTAGATAGTGAATAGACTTGATGCGACGAATAGTACGACAGCGGCCACGGATAAGCAGTGTTTCTGTAGTTGCGATATTGCCTGTACGAGTGATGCCTTCTAGTAGGTCACCCTTAGTAATACCCGTTGCAGAGAATACAACGTTGTCGCTACGAGCCATGTCTTCCATCTTCAACACGATACCCGCCGTTACGCCCATTTCAGCACAACGCTCTAGCTCAAGCTCACCGTGTTTGCGGTTCTCTTCTGTATCGCCTTTTACTTCATGACGAGGAAGCAGACGTGCGTGCATGTCGCCGTCGAGTGCGCGAATAACCGCCGCCGAGACCACGCCTTCAGGCGCGCCGCCGATGCAGTACATTACGTCGACTTCACTGTCTGGCATACACGTGAGGATAGAAGCAGCAACATCACCATCTGGCACTGCGAATACACGAACGCCCATTGCTTGCATATCGGCAATCACTTGATCATGACGTGGCTTAGCCAGTGTGGTTACTACCAGTGTATCGAGTGTTTTACCTAGTGCTTTCGCAATGTTTTCTAGGTTTTCTGTCAGTGGCAGTTCTAGGTCAATCACGCCTTTTGCGCCAGGACCAACAACCAATTTTTCCATGTACATGTCAGGTGCTTTTAGGAAGCTACCTTTTTCGCCTGCAGCCAATACAGCCAATGCATTTGATTGGCCCATTGCTGTCATGCGTGTCCCCTCAATTGGGTCAACGGCGATATCTACCGCATCACCGCCAATACCGACGTTTTCGCCGATGTATAGCATAGGTGCATCATCGATTTCACCTTCGCCGATAACGATCTCGCCGCTAATTTCGGTTTTGTTCAGTAGGCTACGCATTACTTCTACAGCAGCGCCATCTGCAGCGTTTTTATCGCCGCGGCCAAGCCACTTGTAACCAGCTAGTGCTGCACCTTCAGTGACACGAGAGAATGACATTGCTAAATCGCGTTTCATGCGGACTCCAAAATTTTCAAAAGGGGAATAGAAATTTCGCGGCGAATTTTACCATATCCCAAAGGAAACGTTTGCCTTTTTGTTTTTTGGGGATTGCTCTTGATCAATTTGCGGGTGAAAACAGGTAATATTCATCAAAATAATCAGTCTGTTGTCGCGGTAGTAATAATTCACGTCAATATTCGGTAAAAAGCGCTGTTTTTTTCATCGAATGGCGCAAAATATCGAATATATTGAGTGTTTATCCTTGCTCTGCTGAGTAGAATGGGGAAATAAGTGGAGTAGACCTTCACCATCAAACGGATAACTTAAAGGTAGGCCAGAATGTCTTTTGAAGTACTAGAGCAGCTAGAAGCAAAAATTCAAACAGCAGTAGATACAATTGCACTTCTTCAAATGGAAGTGGAAGAGCTTAAAGAAGAGAAACAAGCACTAGCAACAGAAGCTGGTGAGCTTAAAGAAAGCCGTCACGAGCTAGAGCAAAAAACTCAGCAAATGCAGGAAGAGCATTCAGCGTGGCAAGATCGCATCCGTAACCTTCTTGGTAAAATGGATGACGTAGAGTAATTGACTCTTCAGATTTAAAAAAACGCCCGCTACTGAGTAGCGGGCGTTTTTGTTTGTATTCTTATGCTTCGTGTTCTTATGGTTTGTTTTATTATTTGAAGCTGAGTGAGAGTTACTCGATCTCTTCTTCTTCAACATCCAGATCAAGTTCTACATCTAAAGGCTCTGCCGAAAGAATAATGCCAGTGTTGTCTGCGTAGAGGTAATCTTCCGGTAAGAAGGTTACGCTGCCAAAGTTGACCGGTACGTCCAATTCGCCGACACCTTCTTGGCTCGCACCAACAGGGATTGAAGCCAAGGCTTGGATACCTAGGTTCATGTCTTCAAGCTCATCGACTTCACGAACGCAGCCGTAAACCACAATACCTTCCCACTCATTGTCTTCGGCAAGTAGGGCAATCTCAGCATCGATCAGCGCTTTGCGTAGTGAGCCGCCACCATCGATTAACAACACACGTCCCAGACCATCTTGCTCTAATACGGAGCGAATCAAAGCATTGTCTTCAAAACACTTTAATGTCGTGATCTGTCCTGCGAAGGATGCACGTCCACCGAAGTTGCTGAACATGGGCTCCACGACATCAACTTGATCCAAATATATGTCGCACAGTGCTGAAGTGTTGTATTCCATTAGTATACCTTTTGAACAATGAGCTTACTTTGAGTATATCGGTGCTTGATCCCTTTGCAATGATTAGTCTCATTTAACTCAATAGAGTTTGAGCTACGACAACCCCTGCAAACAATAGGTTAGTGACCAGTGAGCATTTCACAATCACTGGCATCATTGGTGCAATCTGTGCTGGTTTTTCGGTTTCCCAAACGGCCTTGCCATGTTTGTAAACAATAACAATGCTCAGTAAAAACGGCAGGCTGATCCAGACCGGTTTTTCTTGAATCAGTAGGTAGATAGCGAAAGAAGCAAGGGCGAGACCAAGCAGTGCAAAATGATAGTGCTTGGCTTTGCGTTGCCCTAGGCGAACCGCCATGGTGCGCTTACCACATTCACTGTCGTTCTCTATATCACGCATGTTGTTGATGTTGAGTACCGCAACCGCCATTAATCCACAGCCTAAGGCCGGAAGAAATAGGCTTGGCTCAACATGACCAGTGTGTAGGAAGTATGTGCCTGAAACGCCTAACAAACCGAAGAAGATAAATACCGATAAGTCGCCAAGGCCAATATAACCATAAGGTTTATTGCCGACGGTGTAAGCGATGGCAGCCATTATGGCTAATACGCCTAACGCGATGAAAGATAAGATGCTTTCAATCGAGGTTAAGGCATGAAAAATAAGAATCAGCCCAGCGAGCATGGTAAACACGATGTTGAGGATGATCGCTTGCTTCATGGTTTTCGCGGTCACCGCACCAGATTGCATTGCACGTGTTGGCCCCAGACGGTTTTCGTTGTCTGTGCCTTTTACTGCGTCGCCATAGTCATTGGCTAGGTTCGACAGGATTTGTAATAAGGTGGCAGTTAAAAAAGCCAGTAGGGCTATTGATAGAGAAAACTGACCGCCGGCGAACGCTAAACTACTTCCTGTAAGAATAGAGACGAGTGCGAGAGGCAGAGTTTTTGGTCGTGCGGCATCAAGCCAAATCAGTAGAGATTGTTTCATCGTAGGTCTATTTCTTTGTAAGTCTTCGTTTCAAACTGTGATTTGAGTATACGCCCATTTTTCGGGTAATAAAAAGCCCACTCGAAAGTGGGCCTTGAATTCGCTTATTAGCTGCTATTTCTTTGAGATAGAGCAATAAGTTGGAGTTTTGTGTGCTACAGGATGAAGCGACTTAGGTCTTCGTCTTCTACGAGCTCGCCAAGCTTAGATATTACATAAGCTTCATCAATCAGCAATTTACTGCCTGCTCGGTCTGTTGCGTCAAATGAAATTTCATCCATTAGGCGCTCCATGACTGTGTGTAGACGACGCGCACCGATGTTTTCAGTGGTTTCGTTCACACGCCATGCTGCGTCTGCAATCTGGTTGATGCCATCTTCAGTGAACTCAATGCCGACATCTTCTGTTTTCATCAGGGCAATGTACTGCTCGGTCAGTGACGCCTTTGGCTCAGTAAGAATACGTTTGAAGTCATGTGCAGAAAGCGCTTCAAGTTCTACGCGGATTGGTAGACGACCTTGCAGTTCAGGGATCAGGTCAGATGGCTTAGCCACTTGGAATGCACCTGATGTGATAAACAAGATGTGGTCAGTTTTAACCATGCCGTGCTTCGTTGATACTGTGCTGCCTTCGATTAGAGGCAGTAGGTCACGTTGAACACCTTCACGAGATACGTCTGGGCCAGAGCTGTCGCCACGCTTACAGATTTTGTCGATCTCATCGATGAATACGATGCCGTTGTTTTCAGCGTTGAAGATTGCGCTCTCTTTTAGCTCTTCCTGGTTCACAAGCTTCGCAGCTTCTTCTTCCGTCAGTGCTTTGAATGCGTCTTTGATTTTCATCTTACGCTTTTTCTTAGTGTCGCCCGCTAGGTTTTGGAACATGCCTTGCAGCTGGTTTGTCATCTCTTCCATGCCTGGAGGTGACATGATTTCAACGCCCATTTGCGGCGCGGCTACATCAACTTCAATCTCTTTGTCATCTAGCTTACCTTCGCGCAGTTTCTTGCGGAAAATTTGGCGAGTGTTTGAAGAGGTGGTGTCTTCAGTTGATTGCTCGTTCTGACCCCAAGCATCACGTGCTGGTGGTAGAAGTGCATCAAGAATACGCTCTTCAGCTTGCTCTTCAGCGCGGTATTGTACTTTTTCCATCGCTTGTTGATGTGTCATCTTGATCGCAACGTCCGTTAGATCACGGATGATGGTTTCAACTTCTTTACCAACGTAACCCACTTCGGTGAACTTAGTCGCTTCTACCTTGATGAAAGGCGCGTTTGCTAATTTCGCTAGGCGGCGAGCGATTTCAGTTTTACCTACACCCGTTGGGCCAATCATCAGGATGTTTTTTGGCGATACTTCAACACGTAGGCTTTCTTCAAGCTGCATACGGCGCCAGCGGTTACGAAGAGCGATAGCCACTGAGCGTTTAGCGTTGTCTTGGCCGATAATGTGGCGATTGAGTTCGTGAACAATTTCGCGAGGAGTCATCTCAGACATGGTTTTTCCTTAATTCTTTAATCACTGTTGAATACAACGTTATTGATGGAAGCTGTCGTTACTCTGGCTTTGGCAGCTCAACGGTGCTTTCTAGTTCTTCAATAGTGTGGTGATGGTTGGTGAAGACACAGATGTCGCCTGCAATGTTCAGCGACTTTTCTGCGATTTCACGCGCATCTAAATCAGTATTTTCTAATAGTGCAGTAGCGGCTGCTTGAGCGAAGTTTCCGCCCGAACCGATCGCAATCAGGTCGTTCTCAGGTTGAACTACGTCACCGTTACCTGTGATGATCAGTGAAGCGGTCTCATCCGCTACTGCTAACAGTGCTTCTAACTTACGTAGAGCACGGTCGCTACGCCAATCCTTCGCTAGCTCAACTGCCGCTTTGGTGAGATGGCCTTGGTGCATTTGCAGCTTGCTTTCAAATTTTTCGAATAGCGTGAAAGCATCAGCCGTACCGCCAGCAAAACCGGCCAGTACTTTGTTGTTGTATAGGCGACGTACTTTACGGGCGTTGCCCTTCATTACTGTATTGCCCAGAGATACTTGTCCATCACCCGCGATGACGACTTTATTATTACGACGTACAGATACAATGGTAGTCACGAGTCGACCTCTTTTGATTATTATTTATGGTTACTACTTATATGTGGCTCCACTATCATGAATTCAAGTGCCACTTTTAATGGTATGTCATATCAAAAAAACTAAATGTTACCAGTTGTTTCAAGCATCCATTACCTGTTGAGCCTATGTGTGGCAAGGGTTGGTGGGTTAATAGTTTGTGATAAATATAAAAAAAGATAAAACAAATTTCTAACGTGAAATGGTTAACACTTTTTGTTTGATTTATAAGGAATGATGTTCACTAATCAGTGGTATTCACTACATAAGGAGTAGTGTGATGAATAGTGACAATATCAGTTTTTTTAATAGAGATATGGATCTGGATGAGCTGTCTATACTGCATCATCTGATGTATCAGGAGGCGGGCGAGTGTTCAACAGAACATCTAAAAAACTCGGTCAACGTTTTTCTTAAACGTCCATTTCCTAACGTTTTAGCGCACTTGGATTTTTTTGGTTACATCGAGATAAATAAGGAGCAGGTCTACCTGACTGACTTTGGGCTTGAGTACTACGAACAAGTACCTCAGTTTCGTTAAAACGCACTCTTTTGATTAACATACTGGTATTGCTTGTGCGATGAACTATTGAACGCTTTCAAACAGCAATAGGGGGAATCCTCTTCCCCCTATTATATATTGAGTTGATTAAGACCCGTCTTTCCAAATAGCGCAAGGTTCAATTTTCGCTCGTTGCAGCTTATGGCGATCGCGTTCTGCGTCACGCTTCAACTTGTATGGCCCTAAAACCACACGGTACCAGCTACTGCCATCTTTCTTGCGGATCTCACTTGAGATACCTTGGAAGGCAATATCCAACTTACGTGCTTCTGCCTGCGACGAGGTTTTGTAAGCGCCACACTGCATGATGTAAGGGATCTTAGAGATCTGTTGCTCTTTGGCTTTTACTTCAATCTCGCGGCTTGGCAGCGTTTCAACGTAGTCCCACTTCTCTTCAGGAGGCGGCGGAATCACTTTCGCTGGTTTTGGCTTAGGTTTTGGTTTGGTTGCCACAGGCGTTGGTGCAGGCGGCTCAGGATCATTACTCAATAGGTAAAGTCCGTAACCAAAACCACCGGCAAGGAGGATCGCCAAAAGACCACTGCGCCAAGGTTTACGGCGAGGGGCTTGTTTTTTGGTCGGTTTTTTCGTGCCACGACCGCGCTTTACATAATCTCTATTAGCCACAAGACAATTCAATAGTTGCTGATTCTGCCCTCATGGTAATCCAGATTGCGCGAGGATAATAGTGCAGAAATGGAAGCGGCACATCAAAATGTGCCGCAGATTTATAAGGGTATTTCTAAGGGTTATATTCGAGGTGGCGCTGTACTGCCTCGAACCACTAATTTAGCTTCAAGCAGACGCGAACCTGCTTGCACATCGTTGCCTTTTAATAGATCAAGCATCATCAACATCGCTTGGCGTCCAATCTCATAACGAGGCTGAGAAATGGTGGTTAGCGGTGGATCGCAGTATTGAGCGAATTGGATGTCATCGAAGCCGACAATCGATAGGTCTTGAGGAACGCGCAAGCCCAGCTTCTTCGTTTCTTGAATCGCACCAATCGCCATCGCATCGTTGTGACAGAAGATAGCTGTAGGTTGTTCAGGAAGTGCCAGTAATTGACGAACCGCTTGAGCGCCCGCTTCAAAGGTGAAGTCACCGACCGTGCTATAGGCTGGATTCATTGAGACTCCGGCGCGACGCAGCGCTTGCTGGTAGCCTTGTTGGCGGAACTTACACAGTGTTGCCGATACTGGTCCTGAAATTTGAGCAATACGCTTATGACCTAACTGAGCTAGGTAGTTCACCGCTTCAAAGGCAGAGGTCAGGTTATCGATGTGTACCGTAGGCAGTTCAAGCTCAGGGGCAAACTCACACGCCATTACCATTGGTGGTAAATTCTTTTGTTCAGATTTACTGACATCAAATGGATGGTCAGTGCCAAGCAATAGCATACCGTCAGCTTGTTTGGTGAAAACTAAGTTAACAAACGAAGACTCACGCTTCTTTTGTTGGCCGCTATCACCCAGTAAGACAAGGTAGTCATTTTCTACTGCGGCATCTTCGATACCACGAATGATCTCGGCGAAATAAGGGTCACAGATATCAGGAACGATAGTGATGATGGTTTTTGATTCGTTGCGACGTAAGTTTCTAGCTAATGTATTGGGTGAGTATCCAGCTTCAAGTACTGCTGTTTCCACTCGTTTACGAGTCGAAACTGAGACTTTCTCAGGGTTCATCAATGCACGTGATACCGTGGCTGTTGAGACGCCTGCTAGCTGGGCAACATCCTTCATTGTCGCCATAAATTAAACCCTCTTTTAAGTTCCTTTGTCGCCTAAGTATCTAAGGCGTGAATAATAAATGTAATCGAATAGATATTATGAAAGTGTTGCTAACACTTTTTTTATTGCAATATTTTATTCGTTTAATCCGTGTAAAGTTACGGCTAGATTAACAAAAATCACATGACTCGTGTGAACTTGCTCACGAGAAATATGAAATATTTGTGAACAAACTTATCATTAGTTTTAACCCGAAGGGGTTTAGCTCAGATCTTGCGGCTCTATGTCGAGTGACCAACGAACTTTTTTCGCGGCGGGTAACATATTAATTGCCGGCTTAGCGCTCATTAATAGCTTCTGCATTAACGAGCGAGTTTGAGTCTGTAAGATTAACTGCCAGCGCGATTTGCCTGCTCGTTTTGCTAATGGGGCTGGGGTTGGTCCTAGCACCATACAATATTGATCAAACAGCGGGTGCGATTCCAATGTGTGACGAACCTGACGCAAGAACTCTTCCACCAAGCGAGTGTCATTGGCTTCTGCTCTAAACAGAGTCATAAAGGTATAAGGCGGTAACATTGCCTGCTTACGTTCTGCCAGCGCCGTCTGAGCAAAGTGGTTATAGTCTTTGTGAAGCAAGGCTTGCAACAACCCATGTTCTGGGTGGTGAGTCTGTAAGATCACTTCACCGGGTTTGCTTGCTCGTCCTGCGCGTCCCGCTACTTGGATGAATAGCTGGGCAAGACGTTCAGAGGCACGGAAGTCACTACTATATAAAGAGCCATCCACATCCAATAACGCCACAAGTGTCACGTCAGGGAAATGGTGACCCTTAGCAAGCATCTGCGTGCCGATAAGAATTTGGAATTCACCCTTACGAATCGACTCGAGCGCGCTTTCTAAGCTGCCTTTACGACGGGTGCTGTCGCGGTCAATACGAATGGTTTTGTATTCCGGGAATAGTTGACCAAGTTGAGCTTCTAACTGCTCGGTACCGACACCCACTGTCACCAAGTTCACAGACCCACAACCTTGGCAGTTGTGCACGATATGCTGCTGAGAACCACAGTGGTGGCAGCGCATCTCATTACTGTATTGGTGATAGGTGTAGTAAGCATCACAACGTTTACACTCGGCTGTCCAACCACAATCGTGACACATCAATGCCGGAGAAAACCCTCGGCGATTGAGGAACAGCATCACTTGGTTGCCTGCTTTGAGGTGTCTTTGCATCTCTGCAATTAACGACGCAGACAGGCCACTTTCTAGATATTCACCTTTAACATCCAACACCTTATTGGTGGTCGGCAGTGCGACACCCGCACGTGAAGTCAGGGTGAGATAACTGTATTTACCTATTTGAGCGTTGTGCAGTGTTTCAAATGCTGGAGTTGCAGAGCCTAACACAACCGGGATCTGCGCTTTGTGCGCACGCATGATCGCCACATCACGAGCGTGGTAGCGCAGGCTATCTTGCTGTTTATAAGACGCGTCGTGTTCTTCATCGACAATGATAATACCTAGGTCAGCAAACGGCGTGAACAGAGCCGAACGGGTACCAATCACGATGCCCGCTATTTTATCGCGCGCCGATAACCAAGCATTCAGTCGCTCAGAATCGTTTAAACCTGAGTGGATAACCTCAACAGGTACATTAAAGCGTCGCTTAAAGCGGTTAATCGTTTGAGGGGTGAGGCCAATCTCGGGCACGAGCACTAACGCTTGTTTACCTTGGTCGAGAATCGGCTTAATCATATTAAGGTAAACCTCGGTCTTACCTGAGCCAGTAACGCCCTCTAACAGGAAGCAACCAAAGTCGGTTTGGCTATTTACGGTCGCAATCGCGATGGCTTGTTCGGCATTGAGCTTAGGCTTGTCTTGGTCGTTTTCAAGATCAACTGGCCACGGCTGACGCGTTGGCTTTTTCTCTACCGATTCAATCCAGCCTTTCTCTTCTAGCGTTTTGAGTACGGCGCTGCCAACTTCTTCATCAATGAATTCTTGATGAGGAACCGGGCCGTGTTCAAGCATGTGCATCACTTTGGCTTGCTTGACCGCGCGACCAAAACCTTGCATCAGTTGGTCTTTGCCTGATGGCGTTAACTGCCACTCAACCAGCGTCGCGAAGTCGGCGGCTTTGCCTTTTCTTAGAGCGCTCGGAAGGGCGTTAGCAAAGGTTTCGCCAAGAGGGTACTGATAAAACTGACTGCACCACATTAACAGTGAATAGACAGATTCCGGCCAAACGGGTTGGTTGTCTAATAAGGCTTTAATGGGCTTGAGCTTATCTAGCTCGAATTCTGATTCGTTAACCAGAGCCGTGACAATCCCAGTTAAGGTTTGTCGTCCAAAAGGCACAGAGACTCGTCCACCAATAATCGGAAATAGGTGGTTTGGAATCTTGTAATCGAACTGCTTGTCGAGTGGAACAGGCAGTGCCACGCGGGCAATCATTGGACGCATAAAGGGACGGCTTTATCTGAGTTGACGAGAGCGAACAGTCTAAAGGATAAGGCGGTTAAATTCGAGAAGCAGTTTGGATGAAGGCGGCGAGTTAGCGTATACCGACAACGACAGCCCGAAATCTCAGGCCGATAAAGGAAATAAAGAGAGAATTGGTGAAAAATGTATCAAATCGGTTGATCCTGCTTTATAGATTCATTACTATACTGCGCCTTAAAGGTATGGCTTCATCACTCTTTTGTGTCGATGCGGTGTCTTTATTTCTTTTTTTAAACTACGTGTGGTGTGCGGCTTAGAATCGTATAGCGACACGGCCTACTTGAGGTTATCCCATGAAAGCTGGAATCCACCCAGAATACAAAGCAGTTACTGCAACTTGTTCTTGCGGCAACACATTTGAGTTCAACTCAACGCTAGCAAAAGAATCAATCCACCTAGACGTATGTGACAAATGTCACCCGTTCTACACTGGTAAGCAACGTATCGTAGATACTGGCGGCCGTGTTGATCGCTTCAACAAGCGTTTCGGTGCTCTTTCTAGCAAGAAGTAATTCTCGCTATTTAGACATGAAAAAGGACACTTCGGTGTCCTTTTTTGTTGCCTGTAATTTGAGAAAGCACTGACTTCTATTCAAGCATCACTCTCACCCAACGATAAGTTGCCTCTCTATTCTATTTCAGGGCAACTCCTTGCGTATCTCTCTTCACCAAAATTCAGCACGAAACTTCAACAAGCGATAGTAATTTCAACTGCTCACTGGTCTTATTAGTAGTGAAATCTCGTTTTTTAATGAGACAGAGGCTTCAACTACCTAGGAACTTTGAAGTACATCCATTAACATGAACAAGATCCCCCAAATAATAATATCCTAGGAACCTACACCTATGTCTGAAGACAGCAGCCAAGCTCAATCCTCTCAAGAATTATCACCTCAAGAACAATTCCGTCAGCAAGCTCTTGATTACCATGAGTTCCCAATTCCAGGCAAAATTGCCGTAGAACTGACGAAGCCTGCAAACTCTGCAGAAGACCTAGCACTTGCATACAGCCCAGGCGTGGCTGAGCCTGTTCGCGAGATCGCACAGAACGTTGATAACGTTTATAAGTACACAGGTAAAGGCAACATGGTTGCAGTTATCTCTAACGGTACAGCGATTCTTGGCCTAGGTAACCTTGGCCCTATTGCTTCTAAACCTGTTATGGAAGGCAAAGCGCTCCTGTTTAAGCGTTTTGCTGGTTTAGATTCTATCGATATTGAAGTAAAACACCGCACAATCGATGAGTTCGTTGATACAGTTGCGAATATCGCAGATACATTCGGCGGTATTAACCTGGAAGACATCAAAGCACCAGACTGTTTTGAGATTGAACGTCGCCTGATTGAACGTTGTGATGTTCCGGTATTCCACGATGACCAACATGGTACAGCGATTGTAACGGCAGCGGGTATGCTGAATGCGATCGAGCTTCAAGGTAAGAAACTTGAAGAGTGTAAGATCGTTTGTTTAGGTGCTGGCGCAGCGGCGGTTGCTTGTATGGAACTACTGATTAAGTGTGGCGCTCAGCGTGAAAAAATCTACATGCTTGACCGTAAAGGTGTGATCCATACTCGTCGTGATGACCTAAACGAATACAAAGAGCTGTTCGCAAATAACACTGATAAGCGTACGCTTGAAGATGTTATCGAAGGCGCTGACCTGTTCTTGGGTGTATCGGGGCCGAATCTACTGCCTGCTGAAGCACTAACGCTGATGGCTGATAAGCCTGTTGTGTTTGCATGTTCAAACCCAGATCCAGAGATCAAGCCTGAGCTTGCACACGAAGTTCGTTCTGACCTAATCATGGGTACAGGCCGCAGTGATTACCCTAACCAAGTAAACAACGTACTTTGTTTCCCATTCATTTTCCGTGGTGCACTAGACGTGCGTGCGAGCGAAATTAATGACGAAATGAAGCTAGCGGCGGTTAAAGCGATTCGTGAACTGGCGAAAGAAGAAGTTCCAGCTGAAGTACTAGCAGCTGCGGGCGAGACTGCACTGGAGTTCGGTAAGGGTTACATCATTCCTAAGCCAATGGACCCACGTCTACTTCCTCGCGTAGCACGAGCAGTTGCGGAAGCGGCTGTTGAATCTGGCGTAGCTCGTATCGAGATGCCTGCTAACTATATGGCTTAATAGCTGTTGCTCTATTGAGCCAAAAAGAATAATAAAAAACCGACTCATCTGGAGTCGGTTTTTTTATGTCTATCATTCACAGCGCAATCATAAAAAGCTATGCGCGATGTGATAAATAAGGTTCAGCTAGAGCGAATCAATAATGAAGGCAGTGACTGAGTTGTTTTTATTCTTCGTCAAACGCTTCGAACTCGATGCCCATCTCTGTCATCAGTTTTTTGACTTC
Source organism: Vibrio sp. 10N.261.55.F4 (assembly GCF_041470465.1). NCBI lineage: Bacteria > Pseudomonadati > Pseudomonadota > Gammaproteobacteria > Vibrionales > Vibrionaceae > Vibrio > Vibrio sp. 10N.261.55.F4. Next base: position 83,310 of record NZ_JBFRMM010000043.1, read on the forward strand.
AGTCGGGATGTCGTCTGGACGATCTTTACGAAGGTCTTCATCCGTTGGCAGTGGTTGGCCTGTGTACGCATGTAGAAAGGCTTCGCACAGTAGCTCACTGTTTGTTGCATGGCGTAGGTTATTGATCTGGCGGCGAGTGCGCTCGTCAGTAAGAACCTTTAACACTTTTAGAGGGATAGAAACTGTAATTTTCTTTACTTGTTCGCTTTTCTTTCCATGCTCAGCATATGGGCTTATGTATTCACCATTCCAGTCGGCCATTGCGTACCTTCATCACTTTAGTTGTTAGAATAAATTAATAGTGGTGATTTTAGCGGGATTTACTGCCATAAGCAAAGACATATAGACGTCTAGAAGTGTTGACGTCTCACGTTTATGAAAGTAAAGTGAATAACATATATCTAACACAGCCGCAAAATGCCGACAAGCCGCTGTGATTCTCAGACGCAAAACTTGTAAGGAAGCACCTATGAGCAGCCGGAAGCCAGCAACAATCGCAGTACGTACTGGTATCGAGTCAGACACGCAACACCATGCCGTTGTCCCACCCATTTATCTTTCGACTAACTATGGGTTTCCCGCTTTTGGTGAAGTGCCAAAGTACGATTACACCCGTTCTGGTAACCCAAACCGCGGTTTATTAGAGACGGCACTGTTTGAGCTTGAATCAGGCAAAGGCGCGGTTGTGACTAACTGTGGTACTTCGGCGCTTAACTTATGGGTTTCGGCTTTCTTAGGCGGCGATGATCTTATTATTGCACCGCACGATTGCTACGGCGGTACTTACCGTCTGTTTAACACTCGCTCGCTAAAAGGTGACTTCAAAGTTCTGTTCGTTGATCAATCGGATCAAGCAGCGCTGGATGCGGCGCTCGCGCTTAAGCCAAAGTTGATCTTAATTGAAACCCCATCGAATCCACTGGTTCGCGTGGTTGATATTGCAGAAACTTGCCGTAAAGCGAAAGAGGTTGGTGCTCTGGTTGCTGTCGACAACACGTTTTTGACACCTGTGTTCCAAAAGCCTTTAGAGCTGGGTGCTGATTTTGTTATCCACTCAACCACTAAGTACATCAATGGACACTCAGATGTTATTGGTGGCGTTGTGGTCACTAAGACAGAAGAACACGCTGAAGAGTTAGCATGGTGGGGCAACTGTATTGGTGCGACCGGCACACCATTTGATAGCTACATGACTTTACGTGGTATTCGTACGCTAGGTGCGCGTATGCGAGTTCACGAAGAAAGCTCACGTGAAATTCTAGCGTCTCTGCAGCAACAAGATCTTGTTGGCACTATTTACCACCCAAGCCTTCCTGAACATCCGGGTCATGATATCGCGAAGAAACAGCAATCGGGCTTTGGTTCCATGCTCAGTTTTGAGTTTGCGGGCTCATTCGAGGCGCTTAAATACTTTGTTGATAAGTTAGAGCTGTTTTCTTTGGCAGAATCATTGGGCGGTGTTGAAAGCCTGATTTGTCACCCTGCGTCGATGACTCACCGCGCGATGGGTGAAGAAGCCTTAGCAGAAGCGGGTGTTTCTCAGCAACTACTGCGTCTATCTGTTGGCCTTGAAGATGCAGAAGACCTAATCGATGACCTCAAGCAAGCGTTTGAAAGAACACAGCGCTTTATCGCTGAAGGGGAGGGTTAATAATGGCAACCTTTCGCCAGCTACATAAATTTGGTGGCAGCAGTTTAGCGAATCCTGAATGTTACCAACGCGTGGTCAACATTCTTAGAGAATACTCATCAGCATCTGATTTGGTGGTGGTATCGGCAGCAGGCAAAACAACCAACCGTTTGATTGAATTTGTTGAAGCGCTCGACAAAGATGGTCGTATTGCCCATGAATGCCTACAAGCACTTCGTCAGTTCCAACTCGATCTGATTGAAGCACTGCTTGAGGGTGAATCAGCCGCACAACTTACTGCAACCATTCAACAAGAATTTACCGCTTTGGGTGAGCTAACGGCTCCCTTGAGCGAAGCACAAAAAGCAAAAGTGCTTGGACACGGTGAGGTTTGGTCTTCACGTCTACTCGCTGCTTTGTTGTGCCAGCATGACTTACAAGCGGTTGCTCAAGATGCGCGTGCTTTTTTACGTGCAGAAGTAGGCGCTCAGCCCGAAGTCGACCGCGCACGTTCTTACCCTCTGATTAAAGAAGCTCTGGCGCAGCATGCCCATTGCCGCGTGGTGATTACGGGCTTTATGGCTCAGAACTGCGAGGGTGAAACGGTTCTACTCGGCCGTAACGGTTCGGATTACTCAGCAACCGTGATCGGTGCTTTGGCTGAAGTTGAACGCGTGACGATTTGGAGTGATGTGGCGGGTGTTTACAGCGCTGACCCTCGTCTGGTTTCGGATGCGTGTCTATTGCCTCTACTTCGCCTTGATGAAGCCAGTGAATTGGCTCGTCTTGCCGCTCCAGTACTTCATAGCCGAACGCTACAGCCTGTGGCTCAAAGTGCTATGGATCTCAGCTTACGCTGTAGCTACCAGCCGGAGGCGGGCTCTACACAGATAGAGCGTGTACTGGCATCGGGTCGTGGCGCCAAAATCATAACCTCTCTGGATGAAGTGCTTATCGTACAGCTGACCTTTGGTCACGGCCATGATTTCGACCGTCTAGAGAGTGAAGTACTTGAAGGGCTTAAGCGTGCTCAACTGGAGCCGCTTGCCTATGAGCTTGAACCGGATCAACACTGTTTGCGTCTTGCCTATACGGAAGAGATCGCTGGTGGTGCATTAGAATATCTCCAAGACCATGCGATTGAAGCTGAGATTAAGCTAAAAGAAGGTTTCTCTTTGATTGCTGCAGTGGGGGCGGGTGTGACTAAGAACCCGAACCATTGCTACGGCTTCTACCAGCAGCTTAAGAGCTCACCGGTTGAGTTCATCTCAGAAGCGAACTCTGGCTTAAGCTTGGTGGCTGTGATTCGTAAGAGTGAAACATCAAACCTAGTGAAAGGCATTCACTCTCAACTGTTCCAAGCGCAGAAGCGTGTTGCGATTGCCTTGTGTGGTAAGGGCAACATTGGTTCAAGTTGGTTAAGTCTGTTTGCTGAACAAAAAGCGGAACTTGAAAAGCGCCGTGGAATGAACTTTGAATTGGTTGCCGTGGTTGATAGTCAAACCTATTGGTTCGACGATCAAGGCATTGATGCGACCTCTGTGAGCAAGCGCTTTGACGATGAAGCGATTGCCAACAATGGTAACGACTGGTTAGAGCGTTTGGGTTCTATTCAGGGTTACGATGAAGCTGTGGTACTCGATGTCACCGCAAGCCCTGTGCTTGCAGCAAAGTACCTGCAAATCGCACAACAAGGTATCCACCTGATCTCGGCTAACAAGGTGGCTGGTTCTGCATCAAGCGAGTATTACCATCAAGTACAAGATGCTTTCGCTAAGATCAGCCGTCATTGGTTGTACAACGCGACAGTGGGTGCAGGTTTGCCGATTAACCACACGGTACGTGACCTGCGTGAAAGTGGCGATGACATTATTGCGTTGTCAGGCATCTTCTCAGGCACGCTGTCTTGGTTGTTCCAGCAGTTTGATGGCACGGTGCCATTCAGTGAGTTGGTCGACTTAGCGTGGCAGCAAGGGCTGACTGAACCGGACCCGCGCGCTGACCTTGATGGCTCAGACGTGATGCGTAAGCTGGTGATTCTAGCGCGTGAATCGGGTTTGGATATCGAACCTGAAAACGTAAAAGTGGAATCACTGGTACCTGAAGAGTTGCAAGACCTGTCGGTAGATGACTTCTTTGATAAGGCTTCTGTGCTAAGCGAAGAGTTGGCGGAGCGCTTAGAGAAAGCGCACTCTCAACAGAAAGTTCTGCGTTACGTAGCGCGTTTGGAGAAGAACGGTAAGGCAACCGTAGGCGTTGAAGCACTGTCTAAAGAACATGCTCTGGCGAACTTGTTGCCTTGCGACAACATCTTTGCGATTGAGAGCAAATGGTACAAAGATAATCCATTGGTTATTCGTGGCCCAGGTGCTGGTCGTGAAGTAACGGCAGGTGCAATTCAATCTGATTTAAACAGAATGTCTAGCCTGTTCTGATTTTCAGATCGGTTGGTTTAGTGTCTAAATGGCATACTATTCACTAAGATAAATAAGGCTGAAAGCACGATGTGTTTTTCAGCCTTTTTTCTACATTATTTCTGCTTTGCGACCCATCTAACGACTTGAGTTTTACTCACGATCTACTTGAGAAAAATTCATAATGGATCTGTTGACATTAAATCGTATTCAATACATTCTACAGACATATAGACGTCTAAACGTCGTTTAAGGATTTGAGTTTTTAGTGGTTGCTTTTGCCACAGGGAGAGTAAGATGGGATACACACACGCTAGTCATATCGACGCTTTAAATCAGAATATCGCTGAGCTTTCTGACAACATCAATGTGTCATTTGAGTTTTTTCCACCGAGCAGTGAGAAGATGGAAGAGACCCTGTGGAACTCTGTTCACCGCCTTAAAACACTTCAACCAAAATTTGTATCGGTAACTTACGGTGCAAACTCGGGTGAACGTGACCGTACCCACTCAATCATTAAAGAAATTAAAAACCAAACCGGCCTAGTGGCTGCACCGCACCTAACGTGTATTGATGCAAGCCGTGAAGAGCTGATTCAAATTGCCGACGATTACTGGGCAAATGGTATCGAGAGTATTGTTGCGCTACGTGGTGATATTCCAGCAGGCGGCGGCGCGCCAGAGATGTACGCATCTGACCTAGTCGAGCTACTTAAATCTCGCCACGATTTTGATATCTCAGTAGCGGCATTCCCTGAGGTTCACCCTGAAGCAAAAAGCGCTCAATCTGATCTTATTAACCTAAAGCGTAAAGTGGATGCGGGTGCCAACCGTGCCATCACTCAGTTCTTCTTTGATGTAGAGAGCTACCTACGCTTTCGTGACCGCTGTGTAGCGGCTGGCGTTGATGTTGAGATTGTACCGGGCATTCTGCCGGTTTCTAACTTCAAGCAAGCATCTCGCTTTGCTGCGATGAACAACGTAAAAGTACCGGGCTGGATGGCGAAGCAGTTTGAAGGTTTGGATGATGATCCAACGACTCGTCAGCTTGTTGGTGCTAGCCAAGCAATTGATATGGTTCGTACACTGAGCCGTGAAGGTGTGAAAGATTTCCACTTCTACACGCTAAACCGTGCAGAAATGACTTATGCACTTTGCCATACGCTAGGTGTTCGTCCGCAAGTCGCTGCGCTGTAAGAAAAGTCTAAGAAGTAAAGCCTAAGCACTTGTAAAAAGCCTCTGGTAGTAACATTTCAAATCCTATAGATACAAAAAAGGCTTGGACTCATAGAGTTCAAGCCTTTTGCTTTTCTAGCTTAACTTAAGCTAGAGCGCCAAGTTCAAGCAGTACTTCTTCAGCCCATACAATCCATGCTTCACGGATAAGTAGGTTACGACGAAGTGTTAGACGCTCAAGGCGTGCTTGCTTGTCTAGTGTCGATGGCGTTGCGTAGTAAGCTGCTTCGATTTCACGGTAGTGAGAAACCAGTTTGCGAGACTCTTCTACTAGCTCAGCAAGTTGTACACGGTAAGCGTCAGAAGGTTGTACGGCACAAGCCATTAGCTTAGCTGAGAACTCGTCACGAACGGTTGGGTGTGCAGTTGGTTGTTCAAACCATTCACCTAGCGCGCCACGGCCAGCATCAGTGATAGAGTAAACTTTACGATCAGGTTTGCCTTCTTGAGGCTCAAGCACGCAAGTTACCTGGTCGTTCTGAGCCATTTTATTTAGCTCGCGGTAAACTTGTTGATGGCTAGCTTTCCAGAAGTAACCAATGCTTGCGGAGAATTCTTTTGTGATATCGTAACCAGTAGCATCGCGTGTACTTAAAACGGTTAGAATTACGTGTGGTAATGACATGTCTGAAATCCAAATGGTAAACAGTAAACAAATACTTAAACAACAAGTGTGCTTCTAATGGCACGTTATATTGGTTATGTCTAAGTAGCACCAACTCATCGGTTGGTTATGTCACCTTACAAAGCCGTTTATCACCTAGGTTGACCAGTTTATTGGTCAAGATGCTGCAGATTATTTTTTGGAGTGTTTCCGCAGCGGAGCAGTAGTATATCTAAATAATAAGCATAAAGTAGAATACATGGACAAAATAACCCAAAAAACTGACAAAAAACTCAGTATTGCTTATTTTGTGAAATAAAAAGGTCGCACTAGGCGACCTTTTGTCTGTTGAATGGAAGGAATCACTAATTAACCAGTGTTTCGCATGCCTGCTGCAATGCCTGCAATCGTCACCATTAGCGCTTCTTCAAGCTCTGCTGGTGGTGTTTCACACTTACGAGTACGGTAAAGCAGTTCAGCTTGAAGCATGTTTAGTGGCTCAACGTAGATGTTACGTAGGCGGATTGACTCAAGTCCCCAAGGGTCGCTCTGCATTAGGTTCTCGTTGTTCTCAACATTTAGCACGGCTTTGATGTCTTTTTGCAGCTGTTCACGCAGTAACTCACCTAATGGTAATAGCTCTTCGTCAACAAGGCGTTGGTCGTAGTACTTAGCGATTTCCATGTTGCACTTCGAGTACACCATTTCCAACATACCGAGACGGGTAGAGAAGAACGGCCACTCGCGACACATCTCTTCGAGCAGGGCTTGATGGCCTTGATCTACAGAGTACTGAATCGCTTCACCAGCGCCTAACCATGCAGGCAGTACCAAACGGTTTTGGCTCCAAGAGAAGATCCATGGAATCGCACGTAGGCTTTCTACGCCGCCGTTCGGGTTACGTTTCGCAGGGCGAGAGCCAAGAGGCAGTTTACCTAGCTCCAGTTCAGGTGTCGCTTGACGGAAGTAAGGTACGAATTTCTCTTCGCCACGAACCACGTTGCGGTAAGCCTCACAAGATACTTGAGATAGCACTTCCATTAGGTCGCGCCACTCTTGTTTTGGCTCAGGTGGCGGCAGAAGGTTCGCCTCTAGAATCGCGCTTGCGTAAAGGTTGAAGCTGTTTACAGCAACGTCTGGTAAGCCAAGTTTAAAGCGGATCATTTCGCCTTGCTCTGTTACACGTAAACCGCCTTTCAAGCTCTTAGGTGGCTGAGAAAGAAGAGCAGCGTGCGCCGGAGCACCACCACGACCAACCGTACCGCCACGACCGTGGAATAGAGTCAGTTCAATGCCTTCTTCATCACAAACCTTAACCAGTTTGTCCATTGCATCATATTGAGCCCAACCTGCAGACATTACGCCCGCATCTTTCGCTGAGTCAGAGTATCCGATCATCACCATTTGGTGGTTCTGGATAAAGCCACGGTACAAGTCGATGCTCATTAGCTGTTTCATTACTGCTTCTGAGTTGTTCAAGTCGTCTAGCGTTTCGAACAGCGGACATACGTCCATGCGGTATGGGCAGCCACATTCTTGCAGTAGTAAGTGAACAGCCAGTACATCTGATGCAGTACGAGCCATAGAAATTACGTAAGCACCGAAGGCTTCACGAGGTTGAGCAGCAATAACCTTGCAGGTGTCTAAAACCTCTTTAACCTGTTCAGATGGCTCCCAATCGCGAGGAAGAAGCGGACGCTTAGAGCTTAATTCATTGGTTAAGAAAGCAATCTTGTCTTGCTCGTTCCATTGGTCGTAGTCGCCAATGCCTAGGTAGCGAGTCAGTTCAGACAGTACATCTGAGTGACGAGTACTTTCTTGACGAACATCGAGACGAACTAGGTGTACACCGAACGCTTTTAGGCGGCGCAGAGTATCAAGCAGAGAACCGTCTGCGATTACGCCCATGCCACATTCGTGCAGCGATTGGTAACATGCGTAAAGCGGTGTCCAAAGTTGCTCGATGTTCTGTAGTGTTTCTTTCTTCGGAACCTCTGTGTCATGCAATTTTGCATCCAGCACTTCTAGCGTGTTGTTCAGTAGAGTGCGTAGGTTCTTCAGGATTGCACGGTAAGCTTCGTGTTCATCACCTGCTAGCTCACGAACGGCATCATTACACTTAGTCATCGACAGTTCGGTAATCAGCTCGTTTACGTCGCCTAAGTAAAGATCGGCAGCTTTCCAACGAGATAGGCGCAGAACTTCCTTAGTGATGGTGTGCGTTACGAATGGGTTGCCATCGCGGTCACCGCCCATCCAAGATGAGAAGTGTACTGGGCGTGCATCGATCGGCAGGCCTTCACCAAGATAACCTTTTAGTCGGCCATCCATTTCACGTAGGAAGTCAGGAACGGCTTCCCATAGAGAGTTTTCTACAACCGCAAAGCCCCACTTAGCTTCATCAAGTGGCGTTGGGCGTTGTTGACGAATCACATCTGAGTGCCAACCTTGAGCGATCAGTTGCTCTAGGCGGCGTTCGGTTTTCACGCGCTCTTTGTGTGATAGGTCGCTTAATTCTAATTTAGACAGACACTCGTTGATCTTAACTAGCTTGTTGATCATGGTGCGACGAGTGATTTCTGTTGGGTGTGCAGTCAGAACGAGTTCAATGTTCAGGTCGCGAACGGCTTGAGCCGCGTCTAGCTTGCTGATGTCATTCTGGTTTAATTTGGAAAATAGAGATTGCAGCACGTCTGGTTCACAAACATGCTCCTCACAGTGGCGAGAGATGGTGTGGTACTGCTCTGCCATGTTGGTGAGGTTGAGAAATTGGTTAAATGCACGAGCAACAGGAGTGAGTTGTTCGTTCGGCAGGTTTTTGATTTCTTCAACTAGGCTGTCACGGTCAGCTTTGTTGCCTGCGCGGGCGGATTTGGAAAGTTTACGGATAGTCTCCACTTTCTTTAAGATAACGTCACCATGTGCATCTTGGATTGTGTTACCTAGCAAGCGTCCCAGCATGCTTACGTTACTCTTGAGAGCGGCGTATTTCTCGTTCATTGTCATCCTGCCTCGTAAAAAAATTACATCCATTGTTCCTTGTTAAGTACACAATCTAGCGAAAAGTGCTGTATCTAGTCAAATAAAGCATTCTAAGTTTGCAATTATTAGTTTTCGAAATGCGGGAGAAGTAAATTTTCCAAGACTTCGGAATAAAGTGAAATTTAATTACAAGATCAGGCTTTGGCTGGGATAACAGAATAAAAGCCACCTTTTAGGGCAGCTTTTATAAAAAAGTATCGCAAGGGTAGCAATAGCTAGAAACAATATTTACGAATAGATTTACTCAGAACATCAATCGTTGGATCGATAAAATCGAAGCTTAGGAACTCATCTGGTTGGTGAGCTTGGTCGATAGAGCCCGGCCCCAGCACTAAGGTTGGGCAAAGTTCTTGAAGGAAAGGTGCTTCTGTACAGTAGTTCACGGTTTGTGATTCAGTTTCGCAAACTGATTCCATGCCACCAATAAATGGATGGTCGTGTTGGCACTCATAACCTGGGATAGGTTCGTGCAGTGGCGTAATCTCGATTCTGCCCGGCCATTTTGCTTCCACTTCTTTAAGTGCGCTGCGCAGCATGTTATCCAAGCCATCTAGGCTGATACCTGGCAAAGGACGCACATCATAGTGCAGCTCACAGCAACCACAGATACGGTTGGCACTGTCGCCACCGTGGATATGGCCAAGGTTTAGAGTGGGGCTTGGAATTGCGAAACCCGGGTGGTGATACTCTTTGACTAGCTTGTCACGCAGTTGCATTAAAGCGAACAACACTTCATGCATGATCTCGATGGCGTTGACACCTAATGCAGGATCAGAAGAGTGACCTGATTTACCCGTTACTCGCACAGCGTTAGCAACATGGCCTTTATGGCCACGAATCGGCACAAGGCTGGTTGGCTCACCAATAATGCAGTAATCCGGTTTAAACGGTGCATTTTCAGTGAAATGACGCGCACCCAGCATGGTGGTCTCTTCGTCACAGGTTGCCAATACATATAGCGGCTTGGTCTGTTTGCTCCAATCCATCTTCTTTGCCGCTTCATAAACGAAAGCGAAAAAGCCTTTCATATCGGCTGTGCCTAATCCATAGAAGCGATTGTTGTGTTCTGTTAGTGCGTGAGGGTCAAAGTTCCAACGTCCTTCATCAAATGGCACTGTGTCGCTGTGTCCTGCGAGTAGCAAGCCACCTTCGCCCGATCCCATCTTAGCGACCATATTATGCTTGCCGGGTTCGACTTCCACGACTTCAACGCTAAAGCCTACGTCTTTAAACCATTGAGCCATTTTTTCGATCACTTTCTCGTTGCCATGATCCCAGCTTGGATCGGTCGAGCTAATAGAGTCTGTGGAAATTAGGCCTTTGTAGACCTCAAGAAAACTCGGTAATTGCATAATAACTTCACTTCTACTATTGACAGGAAAACCATAAGTCGGTAAAACACATATTAAATCATATTTAATGCATAAGAAATCAAATAAAGCTAAAAATTAAGTATGAATAGTCAAATTTGAAATGTAACTTACCTCAAAAATGGATGTGTTGAGATGTTGAAAACCACGATCATTGGCGCAAGCGGCTACACAGGAGCAGAACTGGCTCTAATGATAAACAGACACCCTGAGCTCACGCTATCAGGTTTATATGTCTCAGCCAATAGTGTAGACGCAGGTAAACCTATTGCGGCACTGCACGGTAAGTTAGCTGGCTTGATTGATATGCCAGTACAACCTTTAACAAATCCGGAAGAAGTAGCTAAACAATCTGATGTGATTTTCTTAGCAACGGCACACGAGGTTAGTCACGACCTAGCGCCAATTTTTCTAGAGAACGATTGCCAAGTCTTCGACCTATCGGGTGCATTCAGAGTTAAAGGCGAAAACTTCTATCAAGAGTTTTACGGTTTTGAACATCAACACGAACAATGGCTAGACAAAGCGGCTTACGGTTTAGCTGAGTGGAACGAACAAGAAATTAAAGAAGCTCAGCTTGTCGCTGTCGCGGGTTGTTACCCAACCGCATCACAACTGGCGATTAAGCCTTTGGTTGAAGCCAAGTTACTGGATGAAAACCAATGGCCAGTGATTAACGCAACCAGCGGTGTGACTGGTGCAGGCCGCAAGGCGACGATGGTCAACAGCTTCTGCGAAGTGAGCTTGCAAGCTTATGGTGTATTCAATCACCGTCATCAACCTGAAATGGCTGCACATTTAGGATGTGATGTGATTTTTACCCCGCACCTCGGCAACTTTAAGCGTGGCATTTTGGCAACCATTACCATGAAATTGGCTGAAGGCGTGACAGAACAACAGATACAAGATGCCTTCGAGCAAGCTTACCAAGGTAAACCTGCGGTGAGATTACTCGAAGAGACACTGCCAAGAATTCAAGATGTAGAACAGACACCTTTCTGCGACTTGGGTTGGAAGGTTCAAGGTCAACACATCATCGTTGTTTCAGCGATTGATAACTTATTAAAGGGTGCATCTAGCCAAGCGATGCAGTGTTTAAATTTACGTTATGGTTTTGCGCCATTAACTGCGTTAGTGTAAGGAAATCTAGATATGAGCCTTAATAATCAACCATTAATCATAAAGTTAGGTGGCGCAGCGCTATCTTGTGGTGAAACACTTAGCAAGTTATTTGGTGCTATCTCTGCTTACCAACAACAGGCACAACGACCAATCGTGATTGTTCACGGTGGCGGTTACCTTGTTGATGATTTGATGAATAAGTTGAATCTAGAAACCGTTAAGAAAGAAGGGCTACGTGTTACTCCTTATGATCAGATCCCTGTGATCGCTGGTGCACTAGCGGGCACGGCCAACAAACTACTTCAAGGTCAGGCAATTAAAGACGGTATCAATGCCGTTGGTTTAAGCCTAGCAGACGGTGGTTTATGCAAAGTGAGCGAACTGAACCCTGAACTGGGCGCGGTAGGAAAAGCGGAGCCGGGCGACTCAACCGTTCTGCAAGCGATTCTTAATGCGGGCGCACTGCCAATCATTAGCTCAATTGGTCTTACTGAGCAAGGTCAACTGATGAACGTCAATGCCGACCAAGCTGCGGTTGCCGTTGCGGGCGCACTTGATGCTGAACTGGTACTGCTTTCTGATGTAAGTGGTGTGTTGGATGGCAAAGGCCACCTCATTCCAAGTCTTAATCAACAGCAAGCCGATGACCTTATTGCCGGCAAAGTGATTACCGACGGCATGATCGTTAAGGTTCAAGCTGCACTAGAAGCCGCTAACGACCTTGGACGACCAATCGAAGTTGCCACTTGGCGATACCCAGAAAAGCTAACACAACTGTTTTCAGGTAAAAGCATAGGAACACAGTTTTTACCTCAGTAGGTCTCACAACGAGTCACTACTTAAAGAATTTAGACAAATTAAATAAACATATAATTATGAAGTCATTTCCAACGCTGACCGCCATGTGCAGTATGGAAACTAGGAGAAAGAAAATGAGCAAAGTTAACGTAAAGAAAGTTGTAGTAGCCTACTCTGGCGGTCTAGACACATCAGTAATCATTCCATGGTTGAAAGAGAACTATGACTGTGAAGTGGTTGCGTTTGTTGCGGATGTTGGTCAAGGCGACGAAGAGTTGATTGGTATCGAAGAGAAAGCAAAAGCTTCTGGTGCATCTGAGTGTTACATCGCAGACCTTAAAGAAGAGATGGTTGCTGACTACATCTACCCAACGCTGAAAACGGGCGCTTACTACGAAGGTAAATACCTACTAGGTACGTCGATGGCGCGTCCAATCATCGCGAAAGCACAGGTTGAAGTCGCACGTAAAGTAGGTGCAGACGCACTGTGTCACGGCTGTACTGGTAAAGGTAATGACCAAGTTCGTTTTGAAGGCGCATTTGCTGCACTAGCACCTGATCTACACGTAATTGCACCATGGCGTGAATGGGATCTAGTGAGTCGTGAAGAGTGTCTAGATTACCTGGCTGAGCGTAACATCCCTTGTACGGCTTCTCTTACTAAGATTTACTCGCGTGATGCAAACGCATGGCACATCTCAACAGAAGGCGGCGTTCTAGAAAACACATGGAATGCACCTAACGAAGATTGCTGGGCTTGGACTGTAGACCCTGAGCAAGCGCCAAACGAATCTGAAACAGTGACGCTTAAAGTTGAAAAAGGCGAAGTGGTTGCGGTTGATGGCGAAACAATGACGCCATACAACGCACTGGTTTACCTAAACGAGAAAGGTGCTAAGCACGGTGTTGGTCGTATCGATATCGTAGAGAACCGTCTTGTTGGCATGAAGTCTCGTGGTTGTTACGAAACTCCGGGTGGCACAATCATGATGGAAGCACTGCGTGCAGTAGAGCAACTGGTTCTTGATAAAGCGGCATTCGAATTCCGTGAAGAGCTCGGTGTTAAGGCTTCTCACCTTGTATACGATGGTCGTTGGTTCACTCCACTATGTAAGTCAATCCTTGCCGCGACAGAAGAGCTAGCACAAGACGTGAATGGTGAAGTGGTTATCAAGCTTTACAAAGGCCATGCAACGGTGACTCAGAAGCGTTCTGACAACAGCCTGTACTCAGAAGAGTTTGCAACCTTTGGTGAAGATGAAGTTTACGACCAAAGCCATGCTGAAGGCTTCATCCGCCTTTACTCGCTATCAAGCCGTATCCGTGCTTTGAATAGCCAAAAGTAATCCTAACAATGAGTTAGTGAGCTAGCCTTTGATGAAAGATTGAAGGTTAGTAAACAGACATTATTATGCAAAGCCCATTCACTATTGATTAGTGAGTGGGCTTTTTACTTTCTATTTGCCTAATAAATCAGCTTCGGTTTTTCCTATCGGATGGCATATAATTCGCGCTCCACGCTAAAAATAATCAATGGATTGAACTGTTGGTGAATAAATATGTGAAAATAATGAATTAATACTTTATTTTCATTTTGAATTGCCGTAAGTTTAAACCATCAGAAAAATACTGAATCTTAATCAGAATTATCATTTGCAAAAACAGTGAGCACTGTGCAATTAGGAGATACACAATGGCATTATGGGGCGGTAGATTTACCCAAGCAGCAGACACCCGGTTCAAAGATTTTAACGATTCTCTTCGTTTTGATTACCGATTGGCTGAGCAAGACATTGTGGGCTCAATTGCCTGGTCTAAAGCTCTACTGTCGGTCAACGTATTAACAGAAGAAGAGCAACAGAAGCTTGAGTTAGCGCTGAATGAGCTAAAACTTGAGGTGATGGAAGATCCTGAACAGATTCTACGTTCTGATGCAGAAGATATTCACAGCTGGGTTGAGCAGCAACTTATCGGCAAAGTCGGTGACTTGGGCAAAAAACTTCACACTGGCCGTTCTCGTAACGACCAAGTGGCGACAGACCTGAAACTATGGTGTCGTCAGCAAGGTAACCAACTGCTACTGGCATTGGATCGCCTACAAAGCCAAATGGTGAACGTTGCTTCTCAGCATCAAGAAACCGTGCTTCCTGGCTACACTCACTTACAACGTGCTCAGCCGGTAACTTTTGCTCACTGGTGCTTGGCTTACGTTGAAATGCTTGAGCGTGATTATTCACGTTTGAATGATGCGATTAAGCGTCTAGACACATGTCCGCTGGGTTCTGGTGCCCTTGCTGGAACAGCTTACCCGATGGACCGTGAAGAGTTAGCTCACAACTTAGGTTTCCGTCGTGCAACGCGCAACTCTCTAGATTCAGTTTCTGACCGCGACCATGTGATGGAGCTAATGTCGATTGCTTCTATCTCTATGCTTCACCTTTCGCGTCTTGCAGAAGATATGATTTTCTACAACTCAGGTGAATCAAACTTCATCGAGTTAGCGGATACCGTGACGTCAGGTTCATCTCTGATGCCACAAAAGAAAAACCCAGATGCGCTAGAGCTTATCCGTGGCAAAACTGGCCGTGTTTACGGTTCATTAGCGGCAATGATGATGACAGTAAAAGCTCTGCCTTTGGCGTACAACAAAGACATGCAAGAAGATAAAGAAGGTCTGTTCGACGCTTTAGATACTTGGAATGATTGTATGGAAATGGCAGCACTCTGTTTTGACGGCATTAAAGTGAACGGCGAACGTACACTTGAAGCCGCGAAACAAGGCTACGCGAACTCAACTGAATTGGCTGATTACCTAGTAGCGAAAGGGATTCCTTTCCGTGAAGCTCACCATATTGTTGGTGTGACGGTAGTGGCGGCGATTGCTAAAGGCTGTGCATTAGAAGAATTAACCATCGCAGAGATGAAAGAGTTCTCTGAGGTGATTGAGGAAGATGTGTATGACATCCTGACCATTGAATCGTGTCTTGAAAAACGTAGCGCGCTAGGCGGTGTATCTCCACAGCAAGTGGCTTACGCGGTTGACCAAGCTGAGAAACGTTTATCACAGCGTGATACGTCCATCGTCAAGGTTCGTCCTGCTCGTCTGACCGATATTGAAGCGTTGGAAGGTATGGTCGCTTACTGGGCGAACATGGGTGAAAACCTACCTCGTTCTCGTAATGAACTGGTGCGTGATATTGGCTCGTTTGCGGTCGCAGAGCATCATGGTGAGGTGACAGGTTGTGCATCACTCTATGTGTATGACTCTGGCCTAGCGGAAATCCGTTCACTGGGTGTCGAAGCTGGCTGGCAAGGTCAAGGGCAGGGTACCGCAATTGTGCAGCACTTGGTTGAGAAAGCGCGACAAATGGCCATCAAGAAGGTGTTTGTGCTGACTCGTACTCCAGAGTTCTTTATGAAGCATGATTTCTTACCAACATCGAAATCTCTGCTGCCTGAGAAGGTACTGAAAGATTGTGACCAGTGTCCTCGTCAACATGCGTGTGATGAAGTGGCATTGGAAGTGAACTTGGTAGAGCAGATAATTGCTAAGGTTAATGTTGCATAAGGCATTGATTTTATAGCTCCTAAAAAAAAGATCAAAAATCTGATCTTTTTTGGGAACAAACTAAGAAAAGCCCGGTCTATTAAAGTACCACTGCTTTTTCTTAGAATTTTCTAAGAAAGCCCTAGAATCGATTGGTTCTGGGGCTTTTTTCTATCTGCTGTTCGGGAAATGACAATAGCTCGAAAATTATGATGAATTATCGGATTGTTTAGCCCTGTCTCTAATCACTACTCTTTATCCAATAAAGACTTCCAGCTAACGTTTTTTGCCCTTTAACGGTAGCACCACAAACTTCATGACCCAATGCAACGACAGCAAGCCACTGAACGCGAAAGCGGCCATCATCAACGCGATGGCATTGATGGTTTTTGGGTCTTCTCTGAAAAACAGCCACCATACTCCCCAACTCAAAATCGACAACACCATCAGCTGATTCATGCAACGCTGGCAGCGACCGAGTTTGTTACGGATTTTTTCACTTTTATTGCAATGAATGCATGTCATCTTGGGTTTGATTCGCGTTATGCTTGTTTCCCTGATAATAACACGTCACAAGATATTGGATCACGGTGACACAGAGAGAGAAAGTCGATGATTGAGCGCCAAGAAACCAAGCAACGTATGAGCCGTATTGTTAAACACAACGGTACTATCTACCTATGTGGCCAAGTTTGTGCTGATGCAACTAAAGACATCACTGAACAAACTCAAACCATGTTAGATAAAGTAGAAGCGCTACTTGAGCAAGCAGGCAGCGACAAAGAGCACATGCTGTCAGCAACGATTTACTTGAAAGACATGAAAGACTTCCAAGAAATGAATGCAGTGTGGGATGCATGGGTACCAGAAGGTCACGCTCCAGCTCGCGCATGTGTGACTGGCGACATGGCTCGCGAAGCGCTACTTGTTGAGATCTCTGTGATTGCTGCTGAGAAGTAATTGCTTAAAGCTTTTAGTGACGCAATGGCTTCAAGAGATTCCAGATACCTCGTCCCTCGGTTCTGGAATGACGAGTTTAGTTTTGGTTTAGCTGATGCGTCACTTTGATTTTCTTCAGTTTAGACGCGTTTTGAAAAGCACCGTTATTCTGGTTAGCTTCGCCTAGACGTGTATGAAAATTGCTGTCATTCCCGAGAGCGACGAAGGAGCGTAATCGGGAATCTATAGTTTACTCGTTGCCAAAAACAAAAAGGAAAGCCAATGGCTTTCCTTTTTAGTATCTAACGTTTGTTAACTGCTAATTGACTGGCGCTAGTCTGAGATTAACAGCCCGGGCCACAATCTAGGCAGTGTTTCACCATCTCTGGGCCTAGGTGCAGTTTCGCATTCAGGTCACGTAGGGCAGTTCGTACACCCTCTTCGATTACTGGGTGGTAGAACGGCATGTCTAGCATCTCAGAAACCGTCATCTTGTTCTGGTGTGCCCATGCTAACAAGTGAGCCAAGTGTTCTGCGTTTGGTCCCATCATCTCAGCACCAAGGAAGCGGCCTGTACCTTGCTCGCCGTATACGTGCAGAATACCTTTGTTGCGAAGCATCACTCGTGAACGACCTTGGTTTTCGAAAGACACTTCACCCGTTGCGAAACAGCCACATGTGCCTAAGCGTGTGGTGATCTCTTTGTAGGTTTCACCAACCATCGCGATTTGCGGGTCAGAGAATACTGCCGAGATTTTAGAGCGGCGTAGGCCTGCACGAATCTCTGGGAAGCGACCTGCATTGTCACCCGCAATACGAGCTTGGTCTGCTGCTTCATGCAGTAGAGGCAGTTGGTTACTCGCATCACCAGCGATAAATACTGATGGTAGCGATGTTTGTAGCGTGTAGTGGTCTGCGATTGGAACACCACGCTCATCAAGTTCTAGAGAGGTATTTTCTAGTCCAAGCTTGTCTGTATTAGGACGACGACCTGTTGCTGCCAGTACGAACTCAACGATGTTGGTTTCTAGTTCACCTTGCTTATTGATGAACTGGATTTCGACGCGAACTTCGCCTGATTCAGTCATAATACGCTTCATGCTTTCGATTTTTACGTCAGCATCTAGGTAGAACTCTTCATTGAAAGCTTTGTCTGCGTAAGCCATGATCTCTGGGTCGGTTACTGGGCCTACTTGACCACCTAAACCGAACAGTTTTGTTTTTACACCCAAGCGGTGCAGTGACTGGCCAAGCTCAAGCCCAATAACACCAGGTCCAAATACTGCGACGGATTCCGGTAAATCATCCCAGCTGAACACGTCGTCGTTAATGATCAGACGGTCACCAAGCTCATTCCAAACTGCAGGATATGCAGGGCGAGAACCGGTTGCTATAACAATACGTTTAGCGGTGACAACCGTGTGATCATCAATTTGTAGCGTGTTGTCATCTAAGAACTTTGCGTAACCAGAGATCTTGTCTTGCTCTGGGATTTCATCAACACCTTCTAAAACAAAACCAACAAAACGGTCACGCTCAAACTTCACTCGATCCATCACTTCACGGCCGTTAATCACGATATCACCTTGTGGGTGAACGCCAAAAGCCGGAGCTTTCTCTATTTGGTGTACGCTTTCTGCAGCTGCAATAAGCAGTTTCGATGGCATACAACCAACACGAGCACAGGTTGTACCGTAAGGGCCGCCTTCAATCATCACAACACTGTCAGTGTGTGCTTTTGCAGCGCGGTAAGAACCTAGACCTGCCGTACCGCCCCCGATAACTGCTACATCTACATTGACTTGTTTCATAATAATCTTCTCGCAATGGCTAAATTTAGTTTGAACAAACCCCTCCAACTCTGGTGATTTGTTGAGAGTCAGGATAGCGGTTCAGTTTTGTGATTCTGTTTTATTAGGTTTAGCTTGTGATTCAGCTTTTTGTTACTAACTATAGGTTAGTTAAAAGTTCGCGAGTCAGAAGCTTTATCTTTTCCAAAGCTCATATAAGAGTGATTTGGAATAGCTAACCCACAAGAGGTTGGGTTAGCTGGTATTACTTAGGTTATTTAATTGCTAGGCGTTTATTAGCGACTAAGTGATTAACCTAGGAAAGCTTCTAGTTCTTCGCTGCCACCGATGTGTTTGCCACCGATGAATACTTGAGGAACGGTAGTGCGACCAGAGATTGCACGTAGGCTTACTGTTGTTGCGTCTTTACCTAACACCACTTCTTCGTAGTTTAGACCTTTGTCGATTAGGTTTTGTTTCGCTTTCATACAGAAAGGACAGCCTGGCTTAGTGAATACTGTGATCGACTCTTGCTCTTTGTGCTCAGGAGCAATGTAGTTAAGCATAGTATCTGCATCAGAAACCTTGAACGGGTCGCCTGGTACATCTTCTTCGATGAACATTTTTTCTACCACGCCGTTTTTAACCAGCATGCTGTAGCGCCATGAACGTTTGCCGAAGCCGATGTCGTTTTTCTCAACCAGCATACCCATGCCGTCTGTGAAGTCACCGTTGCCATCTGGGATGAATGTGATGTTTTCAGCTTCTTGGTCTGCTTTCCATGCGTTCATTACGAACGTATCGTTTACTGAAACACAAAGGATGTCATCAACGCCGTTTTCTTTGAACACTGAGTGTAGTTCGTTGTAACGAGGTAAGTGGCTTGAAGAACATGTTGGTGTAAACGCACCTGGCAGGCTGAATACGATAACTGTCTTATCTTTGAATAGTTCTTCCGTCGTTACGTTAACCCATGCATCACCTTGGCGAGTTGGGAATGTTACTTGAGGGATTGATTGACCTTCTTTAGATGCAAACATATTGATTTCCTTAAATAGTATTTTAATTTTGTTCTATCAGAGCTTAACGTTTTTCTTCGCTCTGTTTCGTTTCGTTGAGCCCATTATTAGATAAATCCTTTGATAGCTCTAATCGTTTGATGTTATGGTTTTGATAGGTAAACTCTATCAAGAGCATTTTTCTTTTAAATGTTTCTATTAGAACCCTTGTTCTTATTAAAACCTGAGGTAAGAGACTGATCATGAACATTCGTGACTTTGAATACTTGGTGGCGCTCGCAGAGCATAAACACTTCCGAAAAGCGGCAGAAGCGTGCTTTGTCAGTCAGCCGACACTAAGCGGTCAAATACGCAAACTCGAAGATGAAATTGGACTTCAGTTAACCGAGCGTAGTCCAAGGAAGGTGATATTTACAGAATCAGGGTTACAACTTGTTGAACAAGCCAAGCGTATTCTCAATGAAGTGAAAACTTTTAAAGATATGGCGAGTGGACACGGTGAAGCGATGACGGGGCCAATGCACATTGGTTTTATTCCAACCGTGGGTCCTTACATCTTGCCTAAGATTGTTCCTCATCTTAAAGAGAGCTTCCCAGATCTTGAGCTTTACCTGCATGAAGCTCAGACCCATCAGTTAGTGAGCCAACTTGAAGATGGCAAGCTTGATTGCTTAGTACTGGCTGCGGTTGATGAAACGGCGGTGTTCAAAGAGATCGATGTGTATGACGAGCCGTTAAGTGTTGCCGTTCCATGTGACCACGAGTGGGCTCAGCAAGACACTGTCGATATGCTGCAGCTAAATGGACAAACCGTACTTGCGCTAGGTGACGGTCACTGTTTGAGAGACCAAGCCTTGGGCTTCTGTTTTGCTGCGGGCGCCAAAGATGATGAGCGCTTTAAGGCAACCAGCTTAGAAACGCTGCGTAACATGGTCGCGGCGGGGGCGGGCATTACCTTGCTACCTCAGTTATCGGTGCCAAAGGAAAAGCAGAAAGATGGTGTGTGTTACGTACCTGCGGTGAATCCAACACCTTCACGTCGAATTGTCGTGGCTTATCGTCCGGGCTCTCCATTGAAGGGACGTTTCGAGCAATTGGCTGAGACGATTCGAACTCAACTGGAGAAGACGGCTTAGCGCTTGAATTTAGAGCCTAGTCTGGTCAGATATAGATATAAAAAAAGGGTTGATATGAATGCATATCAACCCTTTTTGTTGGTTCATGTTACTAGGTTCTACAAACCTTAGTTAGAACAGTTCTTCTACTGCTTCACCTGATGAGGTTGAGTAGATGTCATCATTGAAACGTTCAGTGATGTACTCGGTTGGCTCTGTGCCTTTCTCGAAGTACTCGAACATTGATGAGCTATCGAACTTGTTGGTCAGTAAGCCAGTTTCACGGTCGATACGAACACGGACGATGTTCTCAGGAATCTCTTTACGCTCAGCAGGAACACCCGCTAACGCCGTACCCATGAAATCAACCCATGCAGGTTCTGCTGTTTTCGCGCCAGCTTCTGCACCCGTAATTTGGTTCTTACCAAGATTTGAGTTCGCTTTGGTTCTGCCTAGGTTGCGGTTGTGGTTATCAAAACCAACCCATACCGTTGCAACCATGCCAGGGCCGTAACCGCTGTACCAAGTATCTTTAGAATCGTTGGTGGTACCCGTTTTTCCGCCAATGTCACGACGCTTCAACGGTTGTGCACGCCAACCAGTACCGTTCCAACCAGTGCCAGCGCTCCAATCACCGCCACCCCAGATGTTGCTGTACATCATTTCACGAACAAGGAATGCGTTCTGTTCAGAGATAACTTGAGGTGCGTATTGTACTTTGGCATCCACATCTTGCTCTGCAAACTCATCAGCCATTGGGTCTGAGGTCATTTGCTGTTGGCAATCGTCTTTACAAACCACTTTTGGTGTCGCTTCAAATTCAGTCTCACCAAATGGTGTCTCAATGCGACTGATGTAGAAAGGTTCAACGTAGTAGCCGCCATTAGCGAATACTGAGTAACCTTGAGCTACTTTCATTGGCGTTAAGCTACCCGCACCCAGAGCAATGGTTTCAGAGCGCGGAACTTCATCAATATCAAAGCCAAATCGAGTTAGGTAGTTACGAGTATCATCTAGACCTACTTCGCGCAGTACACGTACCGCCATTACGTTTTTAGACTGAGCTAAGCCAATACGTAAACGAGTTGGACCCACGTAAGTCGGTGGCGAGTTCTTTGGTCGCCATGCGGTACCTTGGCTCTTATCCCATTGGTTAATCGGTGCATCGTTGATCAGTGAGGCTAGCGTTAAGCCTTTCTCAATCGCTGCTGAGTAGATAAAGGGTTTGATACCAGAACCCACCTGACGAATAGATTGCGTTGCACGGTTGAACTTGTTGTGGACAAAGTTAAAGCCACCGACCATCGACAATACCGCGCCGTTGTTCGGGTTCATTGCAACAAATGCTGTGTTCGCATTCGGTACTTGGCTTAGTCGCCATACAATCGGTGTTTCTGATTCTGCAGTCGCTGACTCTTCTGTCGGCTCTTCAGAGACTTCATCGCCGGTAACGGCTTCATGGCGAACCCAGATTTGTTCACCAACCGCCAGAATTTCTTTCGCTTGAGAAGGCGCTGGTCCTTGGCGGTTATCCGTTAGGAATTTACGCGCCCAGTTCATGCCTTGCCATTCGATAGTGCCTTCACCTTGGTTCTTAACCCAAATTTGAGCACTTTTCGAATCAACCGCGGTAACAACAGCAGGGACTAGGTCACCATAGGTTGGTTGAGACTTAAGGTGTTTAACGATTTGTTCTTGATCCCACGCTGATTGCGCAGTCTGCCACAATACTTTTTCAGCACCACGGTAGCCGTGACGCTCATCGTAGCCAAGTAGGTTCTTAATTGCGGCTTGGTTCGCTGCTTTTTGCAGTTTCGAATCAACGGTCGTGTAGACCTTCATGCCTGATGTATAAGCTTCTTCACCATAGCGTTCCACCATCCAAGCACGTGCAACTTCAGCAACATATGGCGCGCTCAGTTCGATCTCTGCACCGTGGTATTTCGAGATAAGCTCTTCGCTACGAGCGTCATCGAACTCTGCTTGAGTGATGTATTTCTCGTCTAACATACGACGCAATACAACGTTACGACGGTTAGTCGCGCGCTCAACAGAGTAAATAGGGTTCATTGTCGAAGGTGCTTTTGGCATACCCGCAAGGGTCGCAATTTCACTCAGCGTGAGATCAGGAAGATCTTTACCGAAGTAAACACGTGCTGCCGCGCCAAAACCATACGAACGGTGACCAAGGAAGATCTTGTTGACGTAAAGCTCCATGATCTCTTCTTTACTAAGAAGTTGCTCAATGTGGATCGCAATGAAGATCTCTTTGATCTTACGCATAATCTTTTTCTCATTAGATAAGAAGAAGTTACGCGCAAGCTGCTGAGTAATGGTACTAGCACCTTGTTTGGCTGAACCCGACATTGCAACCACGAGTGCTGCACGTGTGATACCGATTGGGTCAATACCTGGGTGTTCATAGAAACGGCTATCTTCGGTGGCAATCAGAGCCTCAACTAAGTGGCGAGGAATCTCGTCATAAGTGACTGGATTACGACGCTTTTCACCAAATTGAGAGATCAGCTTACCGTCTTGACTGAAGACTTGCATCGGCGTTTGGAGTTCTACGTCGCGCAAAGTGGCAACATCAGGCAACTCTGGTTTTACGTAAAAATAAAACCCGAAAATTGTACTGACTCCAAGAATCATGCAAATCAATGTAAATATGAATAATCGCTTTATGAACTTCACCGGATAATCCCTGATTAGTTAAGGCTGATAAGCAGCAAACCCTTGTACTCTAGGCTAAAAACTTAGCTTTCGTTTATTAACGCTTATTTAACTAATAATCACAACCCCTAGATAATCAACGAAATGCTTGGCACTTCAGGAGCTAGGTCACATGGGTTCATCATTAATTACAGGTATAGATATAAATCATCACAGCATCAAAGCCGTGGTACTAAAACCCGTGGGGGAGTTGTATGCCCTAGTGGGATACAAAGAGCTGCCGATTTCGGACGACATTTTTACAGCTAACCATACTTTGGAGTATCAGAAAACTGTTAAGAAACTTAAAGAACTTAGGAAAGGACTGCCTTTTGGCTGTCGCAACGTCGCCATTTCGGTACCTGATAACACGGTGATCAGCAAAGTACTGCAAATAGAGAGTGAGTTAGAAGACAGAGAAAAAGAGTTTTCTATCTATCAAACCTTCGCCCATCAATCTCCCTTTCCTATCGAGGAGCTGAGTTTAGATTTTGTAAAGCTGGAAGACAAACGATTTGGTAAAGGTTCGACAAGCAGTTATCAGGTATACGCCACTCGTAAAGAAGTTGTGGATAGCCGAGCGGATGCATTAACCAAGGCTGGCTTCAAACCTGTGGTGGTGGATACACAGGCGCATGGGCTACTTAATATCTGGCAATTGGCCTCGCGCCTGTATCCCGATAAGAAAAACTGGTTGCTAGTGGATGTTGGAATCGACCAAACCTCGCTAGGGGTTATCCCGCAGAATTCGGCGCCTTTCTATAAAGACATCGCCTTTGGCACTCAAGATCTTCGCAGCTCAGATGACCCGAGTGATATCGAGAGCGTGTTCGGTACTATGGAAGAGACACATCAATTCATTGTTAACCTGATTGAGAAGCTCAAGCGTCAATTGCAGCTCTATTCATCGGGAAATGCGCAGCAACCTATCTCAGGGATTTGGTTGATGGGCGAGGGCGCCAGCATCCCTATGGTAACCGAAGAGCTAGAACGCCATTTTCAGTTGAGCTGCGAGTCATTGAATCCTTTGTCTTTATTTGAGAATAAGGTCGCCAAGAGACGCCGACTGCCGATTGACTGGCAACACTTTGGTATCGCGGCGGGTATGGCGATGAGTGGGCTCAAGTGGCAGGGAGAGAAGCATGTTGCATCAAATTAACCTGCTGCCGTGGCGTGATGAGATTCGTGCTCAGCACAAGAAGCGTTTTATCCATCTGGTCATTCTTGGCGTCATCATTGCGCTTATAGGGCAATGGGCGGTTGGTCACTATTTTCACGATCAACAAGCCAAGCAGCAAGCTCGCCTCAATTACCTCAATCAGTACATTGCTGAGCTCGACCGACAAATTCAGTCGTTAAAAGTCGCAGAGCAAGAACACAAAGCCATTCTGACTCGACTTGATGTGGTTGAGTCGCTGCAGCTTGGCCGTAATAAGACCACCGACTTCATGAACTTGATGCCGGAGCTGATTCCAGAGGGTGTCTATGTCGACAAGATAAAGATGAATGGTCAGGAGATTGAAATGTCGGGCATCAGCGACAGCACTGCTCGTCTCGCCACCATGTTGGACAACCTCGAACGTTCAGATTCTTTGAAAGGGGTCGAGATGCACTCTATCGTTCATAACCGCAAGCGCTTCAATAAAGAGTTTCAGACCTTCAAGGTCTCTTTTGTGTTTAGCCCTGTGTCTTTAGAAAACACAACCGCGAGCAGAAAAGATAAGGGGGCGCATCATGGCTAACCTTCAAAATAGGATTAGTAGGCAAAACAGGATGAGCTTGCAAGATCTCGATGTTGATGAGATCACCGAATGGCCATTGTTGCCTCAGCTTCTCGTGATTCTGGTGTTGATGGTGTTAATCCAAGGTGTTGGCACTTGGCTGTATCTGCTGCCGCTCGACGAGGAACTGAAACAGATGAAGCAACAGGAGCAGACCTTAAAAACGACCTTGAGGATAAAGGCGAATAAGGTTGCAGCCTTGCCTAAGTTGCAGAGCCAGTTGGATGAGCTAACTAGTCGCTACGATTATCTATTAGAGCAGCTGCCCGTTCAAAAGGAGTTAGCGAGCATGTTGGCCTCCGTGAATGAGCTCGGCTTGGATAACTCGCTGACCTTCACACGAATCGATTGGGGGCAAAAGCAGAATAAGGAGTTTCTCTATCGATTGCCTCTCAATATAGAGCTGACAGGTGACTATCACGAGATTGGTGACTTCTCTGCTGCCATCGCCAAGCTGCCGCGTATTATTAGCTTTGATGATGTGAATTGGCAGCGAGTCAGTCAAGAAAGTAGCACGCTGCACTTTAGGGTTCGAGCTTATACCTACCAGTTTAAATCGGAGGTTAATGATGAAACCCAATAGCGCGTTTTACTCAATCGTATTGATGCTTGCGTTGTCAGGCTGCAAAGCTAATCAAGACTCACTGCAAGATTTTGTGGCGCAGGTTGAAGCCAAGGCGAGAAAAGATGTCGAGCAACTTGTCCCAGCAACTGAATTCACGGCGGCGACTTATCAGCGCCGATCTTTGCGTCCTCCCTTTGAACTGCCTAAAGAAGCCATTGTGCAAAACCAACCCTTGGTTAAGAAAGACTGTTGGCAACCCAGCGCCCGTTCTCGTAATGGCAAGTTAGAGAAGTACCCGCTGAGTAAGCTTCGTTTAAGAGGCGTGATGGGCAGTGGCTCAAGCGTGTTTGGCTTAGTGCAAACACCCAAAGGCAACGTGGTAAACGTAAAGAAAGGCCAGTTTATCGGCTTAAACAATGGCCGAGTTACTAAGGTGACGAGCCAATACGTTCAGATTAATGAAACTCTTCCAGATGGCTTAGGTTGTTGGCATAAGCGCAACGTTAGGCTGGCTCTGAAGTAAACCAATGTCACATGATGTGGATATGAGATGTAAATATGATTAAAGGAATAAGTGGATTAGTGAGCAAGGCTCTACAAGGTTTTGCTGTGTCTGTGATGTTGGTTGTTAGCGTGCTCAGCCATGCCGAGAGCTTACCGAACAAATTGGAGAATATTGATTTTAGGGTCAATAAGGATAAAGACGCCGTCATCATTATTGAGCTGGCGACCAGCACAGCAGTGGTGGATGTTCAACGTGCTCAGGAAGGGTTAAGTATCGAGTTGATCAATACTCAGGTTGATGATGACAAGCTCTACCTGCTGGATGTGAAGGATTTCGCTACCTTGGTTGAAGGCATTGAAGTCTATAAAGAGACACCAAGCACTCGGCTTCTAGCGACGATTAGCAATGACTATCAGTATGAATACAACCTAAAGGGGCGCTTTATTGAGGTGGTGATCAGCAAACCGGTGCTCGATGAAGCGACCAAAGAAAAAAGCGTTCTAGAGAAAGAGGGCAAGCTGATATCGATTAACTTCCAGGATATCCCGGTACGAAATGTCCTGCAACTGATTGCCGATTACAACGACTTCAATCTCGTGGTGTCTGATTCGGTAGCCGGAAACCTGACGTTACGCTTAGATGGCGTACCTTGGCAGCAAGTTCTCGACATTATCTTGCAAGTTAAAGGCTTGGATAAGCGTGTTGATGGCAATGTTATCTTGGTCGCGCCGAAAGCAGAGCTCGACCTTCGAGAGCAACAAGCGTTAGAGAAATCGCGCTTAGAAGAGGAGTTAGGGGAGCTTAAATCGGAAATCATCAAGATTAACTTTGCTAAAGCCACCGACATCGCTGACATGATTGGAGGTGAAGGTGCGGTCAGCATGTTGTCCGATCGTGGTTCGATTACCATTGATGAGCGCACCAACTCACTGCTCATTCGTGAATTGGAAGAAAACATTGCCGTGATCCGAGGCATCATTGAATCGTTAGACATTCCCGTGAAGCAGGTACAGATAGAGGCACGTATTGTCACGGTTACTGAGGGTAATCTTGATGAGCTTGGCGTGCGCTGGGGCGTTTCCTCAACCAACGGAAGCTTCACCGTTGGTGGCTCAATCGAAGGTAACCACCCATCAGCGATTACGCCGTATGACGACGATAGCGGCAGCAGCGTGATTGATGACTATCTCAACGTCAATTTAGGGGCAACATCGCCGAACGCCTCGAGTATTGCGTTTCAGGTGGCCAAACTGGGTTCAGATACCTTACTCGATCTTGAACTGTCGGCACTGCAACAAGAGTCAAAAGCTGAAATCATTTCTAGTCCACGCTTAATCACCACCAATAAAAAGCCGGCTTATATTGAGCAAGGTACTGAAATTCCTTACTTAGAGTCATCTTCAAGTGGCGCTACGTCGGTTGCATTTAAGAAAGCCGTGTTGAGTCTTAAGGTGACACCGCAGATCACGCCCGATAATCGTTTGGTATTGGATTTGAGCGTGACTCAAGATAGGCCAGGGCAAGTGGTAAAAACTGGAACCGGTGAAGCGGTCGCCATTGATACGCAAAGAATAGGTACGCAAGTGCTTGTTAATAATGGTGAAACTGTCGTGCTTGGCGGGATATTTCAGCACAGCGTGAGCAGTACAGTGGATAAAGTTCCTCTGTTGGGGGACCTGCCAGTTTTGGGCGCATTGTTCCGTCGCAGCTATGAAAATGTGGGTAAAAGTGAACTACTTATTTTTGTCACACCCAAAGTTGTGATTCAGTAATGAACAATTAGATTAAAAATAAAGTTGCATTAGTGGCACCTAACCTTGATAATTTCGGGTCTTATCACGAATTATCTGTGAGGAATCGGTGCCACGGGCCTTTTAATTTCAGTACTTGTACTGACCTACCTTGTGGCGATGTCATTGAATTAACGTTGTAAATTACTGCTAAAAACATGGCTGAGAAACGCAATATTTTTCTTGTTGGCCCAATGGGCGCCGGCAAAAGTACAATTGGTAGACACCTAGCTTCCCAACTTCATATGGAGTTTCTAGACTCTGACACTGTGATCGAAGAGCGCACTGGCGCAGACATCGCATGGGTTTTTGATGTTGAGGGCGAAGAAGGTTTCCGTAAGCGCGAAGAATCTGTAATCAATGATCTGACAGAAGAACAAGGTATTGTTCTTGCGACAGGTGGTGGTTCAGTGTTGAGCAAAGAAAACCGTAACCGTCTATCTGCACGAGGCATTGTTGTATACCTAGAGACAACAATTGAAAAGCAACTTGCTCGCACTAACCGCGACAAGAAACGCCCTCTACTTCAAACAGACAACCCGCGTGATGTGCTAGAAGATCTAGCTGTATCTCGCAACGCACTATACGAAGAAGTGGCGGACTACACAGTTCGTACTGACGACCAAAGTGCAAAAGTGGTAGCCAACCAGATCGTAAAAATGCTAGAAGAACGTTAAGTTCATTTTTTCGGAGAGCAAACCCATGGAACGGATTACGGTCAATCTAGCTGAGCGTAGCTACCCTATCTCTATTGGCGCCGGGTTATTTGAAGACCCGGCGTACCTTTCTTTTTTATCAGGTAAGCAGAAAGTTGTTGTTATCAGTAATGTGACAGTAGCGCCTCTTTATGCTGATAAAATTTTATCGCTATTGGATCAAGTCGGCTGTCAGACATCTCTTCTCGAACTGCCAGACGGTGAACAGTACAAAACCCTTGAAACGTTCAATTCAGTGATGAGCTACATGCTTGAAGGAAATTACAGCCGCGATGTGGTGGTGATTGCTTTAGGAGGTGGTGTTATCGGTGACTTGGTCGGTTTTGCTGCCTCTTGTTACCAGCGCGGTATTGATTTCATTCAAATCCCGACGACCCTTCTTTCTCAAGTGGACTCTTCTGTTGGTGGTAAAACCGCAGTAAACCATCCTCTTGGTAAGAATATGATCGGCGCTTTTTACCAACCGAAATCTGTGATCATCGATACCAACTGTTTATCAACGCTTCCAGAGCGTGAGTTTGCAGCGGGCATTGCTGAGGTGATCAAATACGGCATCATTTACGATGAAGCCTTCTTTGATTGGTTGGAGCAGAATCTAGAGAAACTTTATCAACTTGATGAAGAAGCACTGATTACCGCGATTGCTCGTTGTTGTGCAATTAAGGCTGAAGTGGTGGCTCTAGATGAAAAAGAGTCAGGAATCAGAGCGTTATTGAACCTAGGTCATACATTTGGTCATGCGATTGAAGCAGAACTAGGCTATGGTAATTGGCTACATGGTGAAGCTGTGTCGTCAGGCACTGTAATGGCAGCTAAAACAGCTCAATTACAGGGACTGATCTCTCAGCAGCAACTTGAGCGAATTATTTCTATACTCAAGAATGCGAAACTACCAATCCATACGCCAGAAAGCATGTCTTTTGAAGACTTTATGAAGCACATGATGCGCGATAAAAAAGTGCTGTCTGGTCAGTTGCGTTTGGTATTACCAACAAGTATTGGTACTGCTGAAGTGGTTGCTGATGTGCCTCAAGACATCATTAAACAAGCGATCGATTTCTGCCGTACTCTTTAAATTTGGTTGTGAGGTTGCCTAGCTAAACTCTAGGCAATTGAAGCGTTTTACTGATCGATCTTATCAGTAGGGATCCCCAATGAGTTTGGCTCATGAATTAAGAGTATTAGAGTTAGAATCTCAAGTTGAGCTGCTAGAGCGCTTACAGCTTTTGACTAACTTTGGTTCAAACCTTGTGACGGTTGCTGGCAAAGCTGGCTCTGGCCGATCTTGGTTGGCTCAGCGTTATCTTGAAGCATGGTCGACAGAAAAAAATCAGTGTTTACTGCTTTGTCATCCAAGCCAAGACGATCAACAACGCCGCGCGCTTATTCTTAGCCAAATTGTTTCTGATCCCCTGTTTAATCAACATGATTCTTTATCGGATAGCCTAACAAGGTTACTGGATGGAGAACCGTGTAATGTGGTTGTCGTCGTTGATGATGCCCAACGACTTTCTGAGCTATTGGTATCCGAATTATGGATGTTGGTACTGGAAGCTCAATCAAACCCTCAATGGACGATCAATATCGTTCTCTTCTCGGAACCTGGCCACTTAGATACGTTATTAACGCGTTTGAGCTACGGTCAACAACACAAACCTATCGATCTTGAGATCGATGACCTTTCGCAACCAGAAGCTGAACATTTCTTTGAATCACTGGTGATTCGATATGTTGATGATGAGTCTGAAACTTGCGTGCGACGTGCGTTTAATAAAGCGCAACCTCTGCCCGGTGAGTTAATGGCTTTAGGAGAATTGAAAGTGGAAAAAAGGATTATTATTCGCTCAATTATTGGCTCACCCATCAATATCGCGATTGTGGTGGCCTTGCTGTTGATTTTAATTGGTGGTGGTTATTGGTGGATGTTCAGTCAACCAACCCCTGACGATAAAGCGCAATCTCTTATCGCTCCGATTGAACAGACAGCTATCCCAACTTTTGAAGTGGAAAGTGGTACCGAGCAAGCTGGAATCGACGGAATGGACGATTCTGAAGCCGAAGCTGACATGAGTTATCAAGGTGCTGATGACGACAGCTCATCTTTGCCACCGACTGTCGTTGAAGATACCGCGAGTGTTGGAGAAGTCGAACAAGATCAGCAGCGTGTCGTAATCACCTCTGATGTGGTTGATGCCTTGCTTGATGATAAACCTGAAAGTGCCGATACCAGTGCGATTGATGCTGCTGTTGAAGAAAACACAGGTGCCGCGGTGAGTTCGCAATCAGATGCAGACAAAGTGGAGTCACAGCCTTCAGCCGATGAAGCAACAGACCTAACACAGTCCACGCCACCGACTAAGAAAATTACATTCTCATTTTCTCGCGAAGAGTTACAAGCTATCTCTCCGCGAGCTTATACTTTGCAGTTGAGTGCGATGACCTCATTGGACGACGTACAGTCTTTCATTGAAGAGTATGACCTTGAGAACAAGGTTCGTATTTACCCAACACTTCGCAACGACACCAAGTGGTTTATTATCACTTATCAAGATTACCCAACGATTCAAGTGGCGAGAGACGCGGTAAGTGCGTTATCAAAACCCCTTCAACAGTTGGAACCTTGGGCAAAATCGATGAATCAAGTGCATCGAGAGATAGAACGTGCGAAATAACCCTGAGCTTAGCCTCAAAATATGTTACATTCCGCAGCCTTATTTTTGAGTTGATAGATAGAGCAGTAAATGAAAAAGCAGCGTGCCTTTCTAAAATGGGCTGGTGGTAAATATGGCCTAGTTGAAGACATCCAACGTCACCTGCCACCTGCTCGTAAATTGGTAGAACCGTTTGTCGGTGCCGGCTCAGTATTTCTGAATACTGACTTTGAACAGTACCTGCTTGCAGATATCAATCCCGATCTTATCAACCTGTACAACCTGCTTAAAACCGATCCTGAAACTTATATCACGGAAGCGAAGCGCTGGTTCTGTCCTGAGAACAACCGTAAAGAAGCCTTCTTAGATATTCGCGCTGAGTTCAATGGTACAGATAACGTCATGTATCGTTCATTGGCTTTCTTGTATATGAACCGATTTGGCTTCAATGGCCTATGTCGTTACAACAAGAAGGGCGGTTTTAACGTTCCATTTGGTTCTTATAAAAAACCTTACTTCCCAGAAGCTGAGCTGGAATTTTTTGCCGAGAAAGCGAAAAAAGCCACCTTCGTCTGTGAGGGATACCATGAAACCTTTAGCCGCGCGCGCAAAGGCTGTGTGGTTTACTGCGATCCTCCATACGCACCACTGTCGAACACGGCAAACTTTACCTCTTACGCAGGTAATGGCTTTAGCTTAGATGACCAAGCTGCACTGGCGGATGTTGCTGAAAAAGCAGCGATGGAACGAGGCATCCCTGTCTTGATCTCAAACCATGACACCACCTTAACGCGCCGTTTATACCATGGTGCAGAACTGAACGTGGTCAAGGTTAAGCGCACCATTAGCCGTAATGGCGCAGGGCGCAATAAAGTCGATGAGTTACTGGCACTTTTTCATAAAGAGAAAAACCAGCAACACGCTTCAGAAGAATTGTAGCGGCCAACATAACCCTCGAACTCATTAAATTGAGTGACCAACGGGTACTTTCATAAACTAATCTTTCGAACTGCTAGGATCTGCTTAGTTGCTTAGGTAGAATTGCACACCAAATAGTCTTGGAATTGAGTCTTGTATTTGTATATGAGATGTCACAAGGCGGTGATATTCGCAATTTACTCACTCTTAAGAGGTTTGGTATGAAAGATTTTCTAATCGCTCCATCGATTTTGTCTGCAGATTTTGCTCGTCTTGGTGAAGACGTAGAAAAAGTACTCGCAGCTGGTGCTGATGTTGTGCACTTCGATGTGATGGACAACCACTACGTACCTAACCTGACTTTTGGCGCGCCTATCTGTAAAGCGCTGCGCGACTACGGTATTACGGCTCCTATCGATGTTCACCTTATGGTTAAGCCAGTAGACAGCATCGTGCCTGAGTTTGCTAAAGCCGGCGCATCAATGATTACCTTCCACGTTGAAGCTTCAGAGCACATCGATCGCACTCTACAGCTAATCAAAGAGCACGGCTGTAAAGCGGGTGTGGTTCTTAACCCTGCAACGCCGCTTTCTTGCTTAGATTACATCCTAGACAAAGTAGACATGATTCTACTGATGTCTGTGAACCCAGGCTTCGGCGGTCAATCTTTCATTCCGCACACGCTAGATAAACTACGTGCTGTTCGTAAGCTGATTGATGAGTCAGGCCGTGACATTCGCCTTGAGATTGATGGCGGCGTGAAGGTTGATAACATCCGTGAAATCGCAGAAGCGGGCGCAGATATGTTCGTTGCGGGTTCAGCTATCTTCAATCAACCAGATTACAAAGAAGTGATTGATGAGATGCGTGCAGAGCTTGCAAAAGTAAACGCATAATCGTAAAACTACAGATAGATTGAATATTAAGGGGCTAATTTGCCCCTTTTTTACGTCTTATAGCTCAACTCATAAGACGAACATAATAAATAGGAAAGTAAGATGTCATTAAGCTCAATAAAACTGATCGCCTTTGATTTGGATGGAACCTTGTTAGACAGCGTGCCTGATTTGGCCGTTGCTGCTGATCAAGCTTGTCAGGAGTTGGGTTTCCCTTCAGTGAGCGAAGAACAAGTTCGCGACTACGTAGGTAATGGTGCTGATGTTCTTATCGGACGTTCACTCAGCCGTAACTTGACGGTTGACCCAAGCCTAGAGCCAGAGCTACTGAAAAAAGCACGCATCCTGTTTGATGATTTCTATGAGCAGGGCGGTCACAAGCTAAGTCACCTTTACCCATCGGTTAAAGAGACGCTGGCTGAGCTGGATAAAGCCGGCTTCACTATGGCGCTGGTTACCAACAAGCCATCGAAGTTTGTACCAGACGTACTGGCGCAACACGGTATTGATAAGTACTTTGTTGATGTGTTGGGTGGCGACTCTTTCCCAGAGAAAAAACCGAACCCAGTCGCTCTGAACTGGTTGCTAGAAAAGCACAATGTAAAAGCGGAAGAGATGTTGATGGTTGGCGATTCAAGCAACGACATTAAAGCGGCTAAGAATGCAGGTTGTCACTCGTTTGGTCTGACTTACGGTTATAACCACGGCGAGCCGATTTCAGCATCAAACCCTGACTATGTCGCGGATAACGTCGCGCAATTACTAGATGTCGTTCTAGTTTCAGCATAAAGCGGACAAAAGTTAGCTAACCTACTAGCAAAATACTTATCAATGAGTACACTGGATGAGCCGTACAGAAGAGCTGTGCGGCTTTTCTATATTTAAGTTAAGAAGCTAAGCGTTCAATAAACTTAGCGAATAAGCAAAGGAATTAAAACCATGAGCAAGCCCATCGTATTGAGTGGTGTTCAACCATCTGGTGAACTAAGTATCGGTAACTACTTGGGTGCTCTACGTCAATGGCAACAGATGCAAGATGATTACGATTGCCAATACTGTGTTGTAGACCTTCACGCAATTACGGTTCGCCAAGATCCGAAAGCACTGCATGAAGCGACTCTAGACGCACTAGCAATCTGTCTTGCTGTCGGTGTTGATCCAAAGAAGAGCACGCTATTTGTTCAGTCACACGTACCAGAGCATGCTCAACTTGGTTGGCTTCTTAACTGTTACACACAAATGGGTGAACTGAGCCGTATGACTCAGTTTAAAGATAAGTCTGCACGTCACTCAAACGACGTAAACGTAGGCCTATACGACTACCCAGTGTTGATGGCTGCAGACATCCTGCTTTACGGTGCTCACCAAGTACCTGTAGGTAGCGACCAGAAACAACACCTAGAGCTAGCGCGTGATATCGCAACTCGCTTCAATAACATCTACGGTCCTGAAACGCCAATCTTCCAAGTACCAGAACCTTACATTCCAACAGTGAATGCACGTGTAATGAGCCTGCAAGACGCGACGAAGAAGATGTCTAAGTCGGACGACAACCGTAAGAACGTGATTACTCTGCTAGAAGAGCCTAAGTCGATCATCAAGAAGATCAACAAAGCGCAAACCGATGCAGAAACACCACCACGCATTGCTCACGATTGGGAAAACAAAGCGGGTATCTCTAACCTAATGGGTCTGTACTCTGCAGCGACAGGTAAAACGTTCGAAGAGATCGAAGCGCAGTACCAAGGCGTTGAAATGTACGGTCCGTTCAAGAAAGACGTAGGCGCAGCATTGGTTGAGATGCTTGAGCCGATTCAAGCTGAATATCACCGTATCCGTGCTGACCGTGCCTACATGGACGCAGTAATGAAAGCCGGTGCTGAAAAAGCCTCTGAACGTGCTGCAGTGACACTGAAAAAAGCATACGAAGCAGTAGGTTTTGTTACTCGCCCATAGGGTGAACTAACACAACTCGCTTGAGAATTTGAGCCCAAAGTAGCTGTTGTTTACTTTGGGCTTTTTCATGCCCATTCCATTTGCCTTCCTCGAAACCCCCTTGTTTGAATTGATAATTTACCCAGTATTTAGCTAGCATATCCATCGCTGTAATGCTGTGCAGATGATCTTATTTGGTACCCTCAAGCTTTATAAAATTACACTCGTTTCTATATATGTTGGAAATATATAACGTGCCAAACAATTGATGATTCCAAAGTGATAAGTTCCTCATTTTCTTGCCAACTGACTTATTCCTTTCATAAATAAACCTGATAGTTACCACAAAATACATGACTGCCCATAGATGGCAGTGACTATAACTCGATGAACTCAGGTGAAACGGATGGCTCTTTTACACAAACCTTCATTGCTAGCAGTGGCAATTGGTAGCTTGTTAACTACAAGCGCACACGCTGATTTGTTTATTTCACAATATGTGGAAGGCGGCAGCTATAACAAAGCGGTTGAGATTGCCAATAGTGGCGATAGCAGCATTAGTTTAGATGGTTACTCATTGGCGAAATCTGCCAATGGCAACGGATCATGGGGTGCCACTTTACCTTTAGATGGACACGTTTTAGCACCCGGTGAAGTACTCGTGGTCGCACATTCTAGTGCGAGTGATGAGATTAAAGCTCAAGCTGACATCATTAATGCCTCTATCGCCAATCATAATGGTGACGACCCGCTGGCTATCTTGAATTCAGACGGCTCGGTACATGATGTTGTTGGTTTGATGGGCGATGTGGACTGGGGCAAAGATGTTACTTTGGTTCGTGCGACACAAACACCTTCTGCGACGTTTGATGCTTCACAATGGGTATCGCTACCAAAAGACAGCATTGAAGGCCTAGGTTCACTAGACAGCGTTGAACTGCCAGAAGCCTTCACTTGTACACAAGATGGCTCTGACCCAGTATTCACCACCATTCAAGAAATCCAAGGTGAGGGCGCTACATCGCCATTCATCGATGGCTACCCATACATCACCGACGATGAATATTTCGTAAAAGGTGTGGTAAGTGCGGTAACAACAGGCCTAACTAAAGGCTTCTACCTGCAAGCACTTGAGGATGATTTCAACTCAAGCACTTCTGAGGGTCTATTTATTCATACCAACCAGTCGAGCTCAGAGCTAGTAGCCGGTGATGTAGTGTGTGTGAAAGGCAAGGTTCAAGAATACTACAGCCACACTCAGCTGAAAGTAGAAAACAACCAATGGCTAAAACAGGGCGAGCAGCAGGCACCTGAAGCTACGGCGATTGAAGTGCTAGACAGTGACGAGAACTTCGCTGCAACGCTTGAACGCTACGAAGGCATGTTGGTGAAAACAACCGAAGCGCTTGATATGCGTGTGACGCGTACCTTTGGTTATGACTACGCAGGTCGTCGTAACAACATGGTACTGGCGCATGAGCGTATTAACATGCAGCCGAACCAGCTTTTCGCCGCGGGATCTGACGAAGCGAAGCAGCAAACTGAAGACAACGCAGACCGCCGTCTTTTCGTTGAAACCGATCAAAAAGCGGCTGATGGACAAGTCCCTTTCTACCCAGATTTTGGCCGCACTGATATCGACCAAGATGGTTCAACAGAAGATTACATCCGCATTGATGACACCATTGTTGGCCTAGAAGGCGTGCTGACTTACAGCTACGGTGAGTACCGTTTAATTGCGACTAACCAGATCTCGGCTGAAAACTATGTGCGTAACGATCCGCGTACCGACAAACCAGACATGGATGAAGGCGACCTACGTATTGCGACCTTCAACGTATTGAACTACTTCAACTCTCCATTTGGTGGCGACGCGAATCAGCACGGCAATAACCGTGGCGCGAACACCATCACTGAGTTTGAGATGCAGCAAGAAAAGATTGTGAACGCGATTCTTCGCTTAGATGCAGACATCATTGGCTTGATGGAAATTGAGAACAATGGCTTTGGTGAAGGCTCTGCCATTCAGCAACTTGTAAACCAACTGAATGATCGCATTGAGCGTAAGAAAGACCGTTATACCTTTGTCGCAGTTGATTCAAATGAAGATGGTGTAACCGACGAGATGGACTCGATTGGTACTGACGTAATCACAACGGGTGTCATCTATCGCAAGAAGGTAGTGAAGCTTAAAGACAGCCGCGTTATCGCGATGCCAAGCCAACAAGCACCAGAGGTGTTAGACGATTCAGGCAAGGTGATTGAAGATGGTAAGAACTACCAGCGTGACTCGTTAGCGCCAACCTTCAAGGTTAAAGGTACCAAAGAGAAACTCACCGTAGCGATTAACCACTTTAAATCGAAAGGCTCTAAGTGTTGGGAAGATGCAGCACCGGTTGAACAGGGCGGTCAAGGTGGTGTTGATGCCGATAAGCAAGGTTCATGTGAGAACTTCCGTGTTGCTGCGGCGGTTGCATTAGGTGAAGCGCTCGATGGCATCAAAGGTCACAAAGTGATCCTGGGTGATATGAACTCGTACGGCATGGAAGATCCAATGCTGGTGCTAACCGATTACTCGGAAGAGAAATACGGCAAGCAGATCAAAGCAGCTCGTAATACCTACATTGATGGTGTTGAGCAGTTTGGTGATAGCGGTGCGGTGATTACGAAGAACTACGGTTATATCAATGCTGTGGCTCAAAAGCACCCAGACAGCTGGAGCTACTCATACAATGATGAAGTTGGCGCTCTAGACCACCTGCTGATCAGCGAAAGCCTGAAAGATAGGGTTGTCGATGCTACCGATTGGCACATCAATGGTGGTGAGTCGACGTTGTTTGACTACAACGAAGAGTACAAAGGTGACCTACCTAAGTACCAAGATCACTTCCGTTCATCGGATCATGATCCTGCCGTTCTTGAGCTAAGAGTAGGCGGTTCATTTGGCTTCGGTGCTCTTATGTCACTATTTGGCTTAGCAATGTGGCGTCGTCGTAAGTAGCTCAATCACAAATAGATTGGCTTGCCATACAAGTAAGCCAATTCAGATAACTTAACGCTATCTGTAAACAATTAAGGTCAACTTAGGTTGGCCTTAATTATTGGCGAAATGCAGTTTCCACTTGCCTTTCGCTATGGGTATTGCACAATACCGCCCCTATATCTCCCAATCCTTTAGTATTTAGCAAACGATTTCGACCCATGTTACTTATCATCGATAACTACGACTCTTTTACCTATAACTTGTATCAGTATTTCTGTGAGTTAGGGGTAACTGTAAAAGTTGTTCGCAACGATGAGATTGATATTGCGGGCATCGAAGCGCTAAATCCTAGCCATCTTGTTATCTCGCCGGGCCCATGTACGCCCGATGATGCGGGAATTTCGCTGCAGGTGATTGAACACTTCGTTGGTAAGCTGCCGATCTTAGGTGTGTGTCTTGGTCATCAAGCCATTGCTCAAGTCTTTGGTGGTGAAGTGGTGAGAGCCAGACAAGTGATGCACGGTAAAACCTCGCCTATTCGTCATAACGGGAAGAGTGTTTTTCAAGGTCTCAATAACCCTCTGACTGTGACTCGTTACCACTCTTTAGTGGTGAAAAACGGCACATTACCAGACTGTTTTGAGCTGACGTCTTGGACGGAATTTGAAGATGGTAGCATGGATGAGATCATGGGTTATCAACACAAAACCTTGCCGATTGATGCCGTCCAATTTCACCCTGAATCGATTAAAACAGAGCAAGGACACCAGCTTCTCGCTAACTTCCTAGCACGCTGAGTGTTTAAATTTGACTCTTTCTCCGTCTAAATAAGCCAGTTTAACGTATTCCATTACCCGTTAAGCGTTTAAATTCGGGCGCTACGCGTCTTCATCCCTCTGACGCCGATCACTTTTTATAACATTTCTCCCTCGTCAGGCTAAGTTTTTAGCCTATGCAAAATTATTCGCGTTATTTCGTCTCGAACCCAATATACCGCAATGCCAGTAAGGCTTTGCTGTTGCTGGTTATACGTTTAGGTAAAAAAAGCTTCATAAAACAGATTAATTGATGCATAAATAGTCATAGGTAGTGACGTTTAGCTGGTTGTAAGGGATGGCTAAAGAATAATCTACTATTGAAAAGGTTAATTAAATGTAAATATAATGCTGCAGCGGGATTATGGCGAGACAAAATATCTTTGTCTCACTTATGAACCATTACGCTTATTTGCGAAGCTTGCGGTATCGAGAAGGAATGTACGATGACAGTGGAAAATAAAGTAGAACGTAGTCTGTTTAATGAGGTGATGGTGCCTTGTTATAACCCAATGGAAATGATCCCAGTAAAAGGGGAAGGCGCACGCGTTTGGGACCAACAAGGCCGAGAGTATATCGACTTTGCTGGTGGTATCGCTGTGAGCTGTTTGGGTCACTGTCACCCAGCAATGGTTAATGCTGTTACCGAGCAAGCAAACAAGATTTGGCACCTAAGTAATGTAATGACTAACGAACCTGCACTGCGTCTAGCGAAGAAGCTAACTGACGTATGTTTTGCAGAAAAAGTATTCTTTGCGAACTCTGGTGCAGAAGCGAACGAAGCAGCACTTAAGCTAGCTCGTCGTTGGGCTGCGGATGTTCACGGTCCTGAGAAATCTGAAATCATTGCATTCAAACAAGGTTTCCACGGTCGTACTTTCTTTACTGTAACCGTTGGTGGTCAAGAAGCTTACTCAGATGGCTTCGGTCCAAAACCTGGCGATGTAACTCACCTACCTTACAACGATATTGCCGCTCTAGAAGCGCATATCTCTGATCGCACTTGTGCCATCATGATGGAACCTCTGCAAGGCGAGGGCGGTATCATCTCTCCAACGGCTGAGTTCGTGAATACGGTTCGTGAACTGTGTGACAAGCACAATGCATTGTTGATTTTTGATGAAGTACAAACAGGTAATGGTCGTACTGGTAACTTCTATGCTTACCAAGGTCTGGGCGTGACGCCAGACATTCTAAGCACAGCGAAGTCTCTAGGTGGCGGTTTCCCTATCGGCGCAATGCTAACAACTTCTGAACTTGCGACACACCTAAAAGTTGGCACGCACGGTTCTACTTACGGTGGTAACCCACTGGCGTGTGCAGTAGCAGAAGCCGTTGTTGATGTAGTTAGCCAACCTGAAACTCTGGCTGGCGTGAAAGAGCGTGAAGCTCTGTTCCGCGATGGCCTAGCTAAGATTAGCGACAAGTATCAAATTTTCAGTGAAGTTCGTGGTAAAGGCCTACTACTAGGTGCTGCGCTTAACGAAGAGTGGCAAGGACGTGCACGTGACGTATTAGTAGCAGCAGGCGAACAAGGCTTGATGGTACTGGTTGCGGGTGCAAACGTGGTTCGTTTTACTCCATCACTGGTTATCACTACACAAGAAATTGAAGAAGGCTTATCAAAACTAGACAAAGCAATCGCTACGCTAGTTTAGCCTGAGCGGCGTCATAGGAATGATCGCCACTAGAGCGATCCCATGACGTTCTGCTAAAGGCCCAAGCTTCTGGTTTTGGGCCTATTTTGCATCTGGAGGGAATATTGATGCTAGTTGTTCGCCCAATAAAACTATCTGATTACGATGCGCTGCATACCTGCGCCGTTGAGTCAGGACACGGATTCACATCTCTTCCGGTTAACGAAGAACTGTTAACTAACCGTATTACTCACTCTGAATACAGCTTTGCCAAACAAGACGTGACTGAACCTGGTGACGAAGGCTACCTAATGGTTGGCTTCGACACAGAAACCGGTGAAGTTGCTGGTACCACAGGTATTGAAGCTTCAATTGGTTGGGACGTTCCGTTTTACTCTTACCACATCAGTAAAGTGGTTCACTCATCGCAAAAGCTTGGCGTGAATAACGTGGTGAAGCTGCTGACTTTCGGTAACAACTACACAGGGTGCAGCGAGATTTGTACGCTGTTCTTACGTCCTGATTACCGCAAAGGCTTAAACGGTCGACTGATGTCTAAGTGTCGTTTCCTACTGATGGCTGAGCACCCAGAGCGTTTCTCAAAAACGATCTTTGCTGAGATGCGTGGTGTATCAGATGCAGAAGGCAACTCGCCATTCTGGAAGTGGTTGCAAGAGCACTTCTTCTCGATTGACTTCACACTAGCCGATTACCTAACGGGTATTGGTAAGAAAGGCTTCATCGCAGACCTTATGCCGAAACTGCCAATCTATGTAAACCTATTGAGTGAAGAAGCTCAAGCTGTGATCGGAGAGGTTCATGACAATACGCGCCCTGCACTTAAGTTGCTGGAACGTGAAGGTTTCACCAACCGTGGCTATGTCGACATCTTTGATGGGGGCCCAACGGTTGAGTGTGATCTAAGAAATATCGAATCTGTGCGTCACTCAATTCGAGCACAGGTTCAAATTGCAGAGCACTCTAGCTCTAAAGACTTCCTAATTGGTAATACCTCGTTTGAGAACTTCCGCGCAGTAGCCGCGAAAGGTGCGTATGACCAAGCAAGCGACACAGTGATTTTATCATCTGAAGTAGCAAGCGCTCTTGAAGTAAAAGAAGGCGAATTCGTTCGCATGTTGGCTCAATAAGAGCGGCGATTATCTGTCGAAGATTTTAAGGATAGAAGTATGACTCAGTGGATAGCAGGACAGTGGGTGGCAGGTCAAGGTGACGCCATGACATCAGTAAGCCCATACAACAATGAAGTAGTGTGGCAGGGTGATAGCGCGACACCAGCACAGGTTGAATCTGCAGTAGCAGCAGCTCGTGAAGCCTTCTTGGTTTGGAAAAAACTGAGCTTTGCAGAGCGTGAAGCGATCGTGTTGAACTTTGCTGAGAAAGTTAAAGAGAACAGCGAAGAAATCGCGCAAATCATCGCGAAAGAGACGGGTAAACCGATTTGGGAAACTCGCACTGAAGCGGGCGCAATGGCGGGCAAGATTGCTATTTCAATTCGTGCTTACCATGAGCGTACCGGTGAAGCTTCTCGTGAAGCGGCAGGCAACCAGATTGTACTGCGTCACCGTCCATTAGGCGTGATGGCAGTATTTGGTCCTTATAACTTCCCTGGTCACCTACCTAACGGTCATATTGTTCCTGCACTGCTATCGGGTAATACCGTGGTATTTAAGCCTTCAGAGCAGACACCTTGGACGGGTGAGTTTGCGATGAAATTATGGCAAGAAGCGGGTCTTCCTGCTGGCGTAATCAACCTAGTACAAGGCGCTAAAGAGACAGGTATCGCACTGGCCGATGCTAAAGGTCTTGATGGCGTGCTGTTCACAGGTAGTGCTAATACGGGGCATATCCTTCACCGTCAATTCGCGGGCCAACCGGGCAAGATGCTGGCACTAGAGATGGGTGGCAATAACCCTATGGTGATCAGTGACCAATATGGTGACGCAGACGCAACGGTATACACCATTATCCAATCGGCGTTCATCAGTGCGGGTCAACGTTGTACATGTGCTCGTCGTTTGTACGTGCCTGTTGGCGAGAAGGGGGATCTGCTACTCGATAAGCTGGTCGCAGCGACGCAAAAGATTCGTGTTGATCAGCCATTCGCTGAACCAGCACCCTTCATGGGTCCTCAGATCTCTGAAGCTGCGGCTAAGTTCATTCTGGACGCGCAAGCGAATCTACAATCGTTAGGCGGCGTCAGCCTAGTAGAAGCAAAAGCGGGTCAAGCGGCGTTTGTTTCTCCGGGTATTATCGACGCAACCAACATTGCTGAGCTGCCGGATGAAGAGTACTTCGGTCCACTGCTACAAGTGGTTCGTTACCAATCGCTAAAGCAAGCGGTTGAGCTAGCTAACGACACTCGTTTTGGTTTGTCTGCGGGTCTTGTATCAACAGATGATTCTGAATGGGAATACTTCGTTGACCATATCCGTGCGGGTATTGTTAACCGTAACCGTCAGCTAACAGGCGCAAGTGGTGATGCACCATTTGGTGGTCCGGGTGCTTCAGGCAACCTACGCCCAAGTGCTTACTATGCGGCGGACTACTGTGCTTATCCTATGGCTTCAATGGAAGGCGGTGAAACTCAACTTCCAGCAACGTTTAGCCCGGGTATTGAGCTTTAATTTAGGCTAATGAGTCTTAGGCTCATGCGTTAAGCTTGAAATAGGGAAGTGGTGTTATCGCTTTCCTTTTCCATCACGTCCGACACCTAGATTGGGCGGTAGATAATAATAGAAAAAGTATGTCACAGGCTGATGGCTGCTGACTCTGTGTCTCAGCCTCTCCCTCTCTTATCCAAATTACTAGCTTGCTAGAACCTTTGACAAGGAGTCACCATGACGCCCGATCTACTCTTTAAATCACTTTGGGACGATTACATTCACAGGCTTTGTCCATCGGCTGAGAAAGTACATCACTTGCTGAAAGAAGACGAAGCTCTGATTAATGATCACATTGCACTGCGTACTTTCAATGTTGCTCCGCTAGGTATTGAAACATTGGCTAAGCCTTTCCTTGAGCTAGGTTATAAAGCGTGTGGCGATTACTTGTTTGAGAGTAAGAAGCTAGTCGCGAAGCATTACGAGCACCCAGATCCAAATCAACCTAAAGTGTTCATTAGTGAGTTGAAGGTCGAAGAGTGTTCAAGTGACTTACAACAGATCGTTGCTAAATTGGTTGAGCAAGTCGACGTAAGCAAGCTTCAAGGCCATGAATTCTTGTTTGGTGGTCGTCTATGGGACTTGAGCTTCGCAGATTTCCAAGTGCTTGCAAAAGAGAGTGAATACGCGTCTTGGCTCGCAGCTCATGGTTACGGTGCCAACCACTTTACAGTGAGCGTTAATCAACTCGATGCTTTTGATGAAGTGCAGGCAGTGAATGATTATTTGAGCGAATCAGGCTTCACGATCAATGCATCTGGTGGCCAGGTTAAAGGCTCTCCAGAGGTCTTATTAGAGCAATCATCAACAATGGCAGATAAAGTCCCAGTTTCATTTGTTGAGGGCAATGAGATGATTCCTGGAGGCTTCTATGAGTTCGCTAAGCGTTATGCGATGGCTAATGGTGAGCTTTATACCGGTTTTGTGGCAGCATCGGCTGACAAGATCTTCGAAAGCACTAACGGTTAAAGAAAGATACGAGTACGGACTTTACCCTAAAGATGCAGATAGACTTCGCTTCGAGAGTGTTTGCGCTTCGAAGCTGTAGGTGTTTCATTCGTATTTTCTTTGTAGATCTTTAGAAAACAAAAAAGCCACCAAATTTGCATTTGGTGGCTTTCAAATTTTAGGCTCAGTTAATCGAGATTAACGAGTGCCATATACCACGATAGTTTTACCGTGTGCAGAAATTAGGTTCTGCTCTTCTAGCATCTTCAAGATACGACCAACTGTCTCACGAGAACAACCAACGATCTGGCCAATCTCTTGGCGAGTGATCTTGATTTGCATGCCGTCAGGGTGAGTCATTGCATCTGGTTGTTTTGCTAGGTTTAGTAGCGTTTGTGCGATACGACCAGTTACGTCAAGGAACGCTAAGTCACCAACTTTTTGGCTAGTTACTTGTAGACGGTTTGCCATTTGCGCTGATAGACGCATTAGGATGTCTGGGTTCACTTGGATAAGTTGACGGAATTTCTTGAAAGAAATTTCAGCTACTTCACAAGGAGATTTTGCACGAACCCAAGCTGTACGCTCTTGGTCTTCTTCGAATAAGCCTAGCTCACCGATGAAGTCGCCTTGGTTTAGGTAAGAAAGAATCATTTCCTTACCTTCTTCGTCTTTGATAAGAACTGCCACAGAACCTTTAACAATGTAGTACAAGGTTTCTGCCTTTTCACCAGCATGAATCAAAGTACTTTTTGATGGGTA
The DNA here is from genome assembly GCF_041470465.1 of Vibrio sp. 10N.261.55.F4. Taxonomy (NCBI): domain Bacteria; kingdom Pseudomonadati; phylum Pseudomonadota; class Gammaproteobacteria; order Vibrionales; family Vibrionaceae; genus Vibrio; species Vibrio sp. 10N.261.55.F4. Next base: position 128,231 of record NZ_JBFRMM010000043.1, read on the forward strand.
CTTATGAATATGACAGTGTGAAAGGAACCACTCTAATGTTGGATCGGTTTGAGGTTTACCTAGAACCATAATATCTCACTTCCTCTGCAGGGTATGCTTGCCGCTTTCCGTATTTTAGCTAAGCCTGGATTGACTTGTAGGATAAGAGCACTCGTTGAGCGCTGCAAGCTATCTTGTGTTTCGTTTAAGAATAGTATCCTTTTTCAGGTACTATTTCTTGATTTTAATCGTGACCAAGCTACGATTTTTTACGCAAAATTGTGCACATGATCACGGTATGAAAAGTAATCAACCAGAATGGTGCTCTGTTAACCAATTTTTCCGGTTTCGATGAGTTGTTGTAGGATCGGCCTTACAATGAGCTCCATAGCAAAACTCATCTTCCCTCCTGGTACCACAAGCGTGTTGTGGCGAGACATAAATGAGCCATCAATCATAGCTAAAAGGTAAGGGAAATCGACGTTTTTGATGCCGCGCAAACGTATAACAACGAAGCTTTCGTCTAAACTTGGAATCCCTTTGGCGTTGAGAGGGTTAGATGTATCTACGGTTGGAACACGCTGAAAGTTGATGTGAGTGCGCGAAAATTGCGGGGTAATGTAGTTAAGGTAATCATCCATCGAACGAACAATGGAATCCATTACGGCTTCGCGTGAGTGGCCACGATCGCGGGTGTCACGAACGAATTTTTGAATCCACTCTAGGTTTACGATAGGTACCATGCCAATCAGCAAATCGACGTGTTGAGAAACGTTAATGTCGCCATCAACCACACCGCCGTGCAGGCCTTCGTAAAACATCACATCGGAGTTTTCAGGGATCTCTTGCCATGGCGTGAAGGTGCCCGGCATTTGATTGTAAGGCACGGCTTCATCGAAGGTGTGTAGGTAGCTTCTTACTTTACCTGTACCTTCGTTACCGTATTTACGGAAGAACTCTTCTAGCGCACCAAAGTCGTTGGCTTGAGGACCAAAGTAGCTGATGTGCTTACCTTGCTCGCGCGCTTTACGGATCTCGACATCCATCTCTGGGCGAGTGAAGCGATGGAAACTATCCCCTTCAACCCAAGCGGCCTTCACGTCCATCATATTGAACATTTTACGGAAGGCTTCTGAGGTGGTGGTGGTGCCGGCTCCAGATGAACCCGTCACCGCAATAATTGGATGTTTAGCGGACATGACAACCCTTGTCTTTTGAGTAACTTACTTGTTAGCAATCGTTTACCACTATAACACGGCTCCTTTATGAGCGCAGCCTAGAAGCGTTTTGTGACTTGAATATCAACGGTTTCATGGAGCTCAGAAAACACAATGCTGACTTCTCCTGAAGCTAATTGATGTTTCACTTGATCAATCTTGTTTTGCAGTGAAACCTCTACGTCGCCGTAGTCTGTGCCTTCACGCAGCACGAACTCTTTGATGAGGTTTTCCAGTGTCTCTGGCGCAATGTCTTGCCATGGGATGATCATAAATACTTCTCTCTTTTATGTTCATAAATAGGTTTATTGATGTAGAAATGCGTGTGCTTAGTATTGTTTTACTTCTATTTACTAAGGCTCGGTCATTATGCCGAATCTTGGATACTTTCATAGTAGGCAGGCAAGGCTTCTTCTAACCAAAACCTTGGCTTGAGTGTACTGCCAGTAATAAACCCAACATGGCCGCCTTTTTGAAACAGTCGATAATCGATGTTATCGGGCAGAACAAATTTTGGGATCACATCATCGGTCATGAAAGGGTCGTCTTTGGCATGAATGATCTGAGTCGGTAGTTTGATCTTATTGAGCTTAGGCAGAGCAGAACATTGCGCATAATAATCTTGGGCATTTTTGAAGCCGTGCAGAGGCGCAGTGATTCGTTCATCAAACTCATACAGTTTGGTGATGTTCTTGATGGCTTCAGCGGTGATGCCAAGTTTTTCCTGCAGCAGGTTAACCTTTTTTAGCGCATTCGATTTTAGAGAGTTGAGCAGGTACTTCTTATAGAGCTTGGAGAAACCACGCTCAATACGACTAGAGCAACACGCTAAGTCAAAAGGAGCAGATACGATGGTCGCCGCCGACAGCAATGGGTCGTCTGCGTACTCAGCCAAATAGTTCGCCAGCATGTTTCCACCTAAAGATATGCCAACCGCAACCTTAGGGTTATTCGGAAACTGGGCGTGCAGGTGTCTTAGAAAAAAGCGCGCATCTTCGACTTCACCTGAATGGTAAGCGCGAGCCAGGCGATTGGGTTTTCCGCTGCAGCCTCTGAAGTGCATCATCACGGACAACCAACCATCTTTAGCAAACGCATTCATTAATCCATTGGCATAAGGGCTCTCAAAGCTACCTTCTAAACCGTGGAATAGAACGAATATCGGCTTGCTACTGCGATCATTTTTATTTGAGGTGTCACCGTCTGGTGATTCGCTCCAAGCAAGATCAAGAAAGTCACCATCCGGTGTTTCTAAGGTTTGCCAGTGAGGATGAAACAGCGCCTGCTTCCTAATAAACCGTGGCACTAAGGTTTGTAAGTGCGGATTAGAGAGACCAGCAGCTGCGGTAAATATTGTCATAAAAACGATCCATGCTTCTTTATACGGGTTTTGATAACGTGTTGAGTTTGTAACGAAACGCCCACGTTTTTATTTGAGCTTGGTTGATTCTCGGCATAAGCGCAAGGCTTCACTTATACGAGATACAAAAACAGACTATGGGTAACCGTTTGAATAATATCAAGGTTAAGCTTGGATCTTGATTGAATAAAAGGGAAAGAGAACGAGCTAGGGCTGTGGTGCTGGTTCAGAAAAAGCGTCGCAGAGGTTTTCTGCCCCTAATAATCGACAGTATTGAAAAGCGAGAGGCGCTTGTTGGTTAGCGTACAGCTGTAGGGAGTTTATACAGTCGACCAGATCGGACTGTTGTTGCTTTTCAAGCTGTAACTCAAACTTTAGCGCTTCACGGTATAGAGAGTCGACAACGTGTGCTTTGAGATGTTTACGTAGCTCTCGATAACTATGAAGTAGGGTTTCAGAGCGGCTCAAGCACTGTTGAACTTTGTGCCACTCTTCTTCGGCAAAAGACAATTGCTGCTCATCAAGCCATTTGAGCAGCAGCAGTAGATTGACGTTGCCGTGAAACTGGTTTTGTAAAGCTAGGCACGCATCCTTTACACCACGCACACTGTAATACTGAAGGCTAAATTGCCATAGTCGTTCCAGTGTTAGTGATATTGGGGCGTGCTCTGGGCTCATAAGCTATCCATATCCTGTTCCATCTGCTCAAGCTCTTCTTGAGTGGACATCCAATCCATTTCAACTTCTTCTAGCTGTGACTTACTGCTCGCTTGGAGAGCGAGTACTTTATTCAGTTTAGCCTTATTTTCAGCTTCATACAGTGAAGTGTCGGATAATTCTTGTTCGGCTTCTTCAAGAGCCTGCGTTAATTTATCCATCTGCTTTTCAAATTGAGTGAGCTTTTTACGAAGTGGTGCCGTCAGTTTACGGAACTCGGCTTCTTTTCGTTTCTGCTCTTTTTTCGCTGCTGCACTGTTGGCGCCGTCTTTTGCTGGTGCCAATGCTTGTGCTTCTTTGCGCTCAACTTTCTGCTGTTCGGTTAGCCACTTGTAGTAATCGCTTAAGTCACCATCAAACGGTGCTACTTGGCGGTCGTGTACAAGGTATAAATCATCGGTAGTCGCACGCAGTAGGTAACGGTCGTGCGATACGATAACCATTGCGCCTTCAAATGTCTGCAGGGCAAAAGTCAGCGCTTGACGCATGTCGAGATCCAAGTGGTTGGTTGGTTCATCGAGTAGCAACAGGTTTGGTTTTTGCCATACCAGTAGCGCCAGAACTAAACGCGCTTTTTCACCACCTGAGAAGGGTGCTACTTTATCAAGTGCTTTTTCACCTTGGAAACCGAAGCTACCTAGGTAATCACGCAATTGTTGCTCGGTGTGTTTAGGGGCAATCTGCATCATGTGCTGCAGCGGTGTTTCTTCTGGGTGCAACGTTTCTAACTGGTGCTGTGCAAAGTAACCAATCTTAACGCCTTGCGAATAACTCAGTTCACCGCCTTGCTGTTTCAGTTCGCCAGAAAGCAGTTTAATCAGTGTTGATTTACCAGCGCCATTTCGGCCAAGCAAACCAATACGACTGCCCGGTACTAGGTTCAAGCGAATTTTTTCTAGAATCAGATTGTCATCATAGCCCGCTGATACTTCATCCATCATCATGATTGGGTTTGGTAGTGCGTCTGGTTCTCTAAATTCAAAGCTGAATGGATTATCAAACTGAGCAGGCAGCACTTGTTCCATTTTCTCTAGCGCTTTAATACGGCTTTGCGCTTGGCGAGCCTTTGAAGCTTTGTAACGGAAACGGTCAATGTAGCTCTGCATGTGAGACATCTGTTTCTGCTGCTTTTGGTACATCGCTTGTTGCAGAATCAGTTTTTGCGCTCGTTGGGTTTCGAACGATGAGTAGTTACCCGTGTACTCATTGAGCTGTTGGTTTTCAACGTGCACGATGCGGTTGACGATAGGGTCTAAGAAGTCTCTATCGTGCGAGATAAGCACTAGCGTGCCAGGGTAGCTTTGTAACCAACGCTCGAGCCACATTACTGCGTCTAAATCCAAGTGGTTGGTAGGCTCATCGAGTAGCAGTAGGTCACTGCGACACAGTAGGGCTTGCGCTAGGTTCAAACGCATACGCCAACCACCTGAGAATTGAGTCAGGTTCCATGTCATTTGTTCTTGGCTAAAGCCTAGGCCATCCAGTAACTCGGCAGCACGTGCCTTTATGCTGTAACCACCAATGGTTTCAATCTTGCCGTGGATCTCTGCTACCAATGTGCCATTGTCGGCTTGTTCAGCTTTCTCTAGTTGATCTTCAAGGCCGCGGTATTCACGGTCGCCATCAATCACGTATTCAATTGCTGTTCTTTCTAATGCAGGTGTTTCTTGAGCAACCCAAGCCATTTCCCAATGGGCTGGTTTACTGAATGAACCCGCATCAATAGACAGTTCGTCCTTAATTAAGGCGAATAGCGTAGATTTACCACAGCCGTTTTTACCAACCAAACCGATCTTGTCGCCAGGGTGAAAAGTCGCAGATGCTTGGTCGAGGAGTGGCTTACCGCCGCGTAGCAATTGAATATCAGAGAAAGTAATCATAATTGAAATAGCATAGAAATTAGAGGTGAACAGACGCCTGCATAGTAGGCTGAAACCAGATAAAAGTCGATCACAATGCAATTTGCGTTATGATGCCAATAACATATTAATAACTTTTGCTTAAATTCTTGTGGCCTTGCCACCGTTTAGCCCTCAAAGGAATGTTTCAAAGGAATGAGTAATACTCCCTCGACAGACAAAGTCGTGCCAAAGGTGTTGATCATCTACGCGCACCCAGAGCCGCAAACCTCTATTGCTAACCAGATGATGGTTAAGAAGGTAGAGTCGCTCGGTCATGTCAAAGTTCATGATCTCTACGCCATCTACCCTGACTTCTTTATTGATGTGCCTTATGAGCATGAATTGCTCCTTCAGTACGATGTGATCGTGTTTCAGCATCCTCTGTTCATGTATTCCTGTCCTTCATTGTTAAAAGAGTGGTTTGATCGCGTGTTAGGCAAGGGCTTTGCTTTTGGTGAGCAAAGTGCGCTTAAAGGCAAACACTGGCGCAGTGTGATTACTACCGGTGGTAAAGAAGAGGCGTTTGGTGCCGCAGGTTATAATAAATATCCATTACAAGAGATCTTGCAACCATTCGAGCTCACCGCTGCTTTGTGTCAAATGAACTGGATATCCCCTTTGGTTTTACACTGGGCACGAAATGTCACCGATATGACGCGTTACCAACACGCCGAAGCGTATCGAAATTGGTTGCGAGACCCGCTACAAGATATAGGAGCAGATGATGGCTCTGACTAATGATTTTCTACAAAGTAGCGTTATATTTTTAGCGGCTGCTGTGGTTGCGGTTCCTATCGCACAGCGCGCTGGTTTGGGTTCAGTCCTCGGTTACCTATTAGCAGGTGTGGCAATTGGCCCATGGGGGCTGGGCTTAATCAGTGATGTAGAGGCGATTCTGCACTTCTCCGAATTCGGGGTGGTACTGCTGCTCTTCCTGATTGGTTTAGAGCTTAACCCGAAAAAACTGTGGCAGATGCGAGCCCCCATTCTCGGGTTGGGCGGCGCGCAAGTGCTGATCACCACTCTAATTATTACCGCCATCGCCTGTCTATTTGGATTAACCTGGCAAACCAGTCTCGTGATAGGTATGGGTTTGGCGCTGTCTTCGACTGCGATTGCCTTGCGTGTTATTGAAGAGCGAGAGCTCGGCGGCAAAGAAGCAGGGCAGTCGGGCTTTGCAGTACTGCTTTTCCAAGATATCGCTGTTATTCCAATGCTAGCAATGTTGCCTCTACTTGCGGGTAATACCGGCGGTAGCTGGGCTGACATGCTGTGGATGCTGGGTGGCGTGATTGGCCTACTGGTCGGTGGCCACTTCTTGTTGAGACCACTTTTCCGATACGTAGTGATGAGTGGTGTGCGTGAGTTATTCACCGTCGCGGCGCTGTTACTTGTGATTGGTATTGCTGTGATCATGCAACGGATTGGCTTGTCGATGGCATTAGGTACCTTCCTAGCGGGCGTACTTCTGGCTGAAAGTGAATACCGACACGAGCTTGAAATTGCGATTGACCCATTCAAAGGGTTACTGCTCGGCCTGTTCTTTATCTCGGTTGGCATGGCGGTAAATCTAGGTTTATTGGCAGAAAGCCCATTCGCAATACTAATAGCTGTAATGGCCCTCGTAGTGTTGAAAGGTTTAGTGCTGTACGCGCTAGCTCGTATCTTTGGAACACAGGCAAAAGCGCGTAGCCGAATGGCGATGATTCTTAGCCAAGGTGGTGAGTTTGCTTTCGTTATTTTTACCGCGGCGAGTGCGCAGGGCATCTTAAGTGGCGAACAGGTGTCGTTCTTACTGGTAGTAGTGAGCCTGTCTATGGTGACCACGCCACTAATGCTTAAGCTGCAAGATAAGTTCTTTGCTCGTCAACTGAACCAAATCAGCGAAAGTGCGATGTCTTCGGATGTGGTTGATCGCAGCCCTCGAGTGATCATTGCTGGCTTTGGTCGCTTCGGTCAGATCATCGGTCGCTTGATGTACGCTAACAAGATTCGTATCACTGTCCTTGAAAGTGATGCCAGCCAAATACACATCCTTAGAAAGTTCGGCTACAAGGTGTTTTACGGAGACTCGACTCACCTAGAGCTATTACGCGCAGCCGGTGCTGATAAAGCAGAGGCGATTGTGTTGTGTACTGACTCCCCTGATGAAATCATGAAAACCGTCGATTTATGTAAGCAGCACTTCCCACGCTTAAAGATCTTGGCGCGTGCACGAAGCCGTGTTGAAGCGTATCAACTACTTAACCACGGTGTGAGTAACTATTCGCGTGAAACCTTCCTTGGAGCATTGGATTTAGGTCGTCAAACATTGACTGAACTTGGCATGCATCCATATAAAGCGAAGCGAGCAGAAGCACACTTTAGAAAGTTGGATAATGGTATGCTGAAAGAGTTGCTGCCTCAGCATAACGAAGATGCCGAGTTAGCCCAAAGAGCGAAAGAGGCTCGTAAAGAACTTGAAGAGATCTTTGGACACGAGATGGAAAACGATCACCAATCTCGAAACTATTGGCAGTAGCTTGAAGTGATAACTCATGCTTGAGCTTAGAAATAGAGCTTGGGCATAGAAATAACAGACTATAGAACTAACCTAATAATAAACGCGGTCTCTGCTTAACTTATCAATAAAGTGAGTGGGAAGAACCGCGAATCCAGAGTAGTAAAGGATATGAACGTGAAACAGAAAAAACGCTTTATCGCAGGGGCAAGCTGCCCAAGTTGCAGTACTCAAGACACACTCCGTTGGTGGATTGAAAATAATATCGAGCTGGTGGAATGTGTCGATTGTGACTTCACAGAACAGCGTAAACCGAAAACTGTAGAGAAATCTGAACACGCGAATCAAGAAATGATCGGTATTTTTAAGCCAGAATGATTGAGTTTCGTTAATTGATCCCCATAATATCCCGGTACAGAATTTTTCCTAAGCTCAACTGTTCGAGCTTAGTCCAAACCTCCTTGGAGCTCTCATGAAAATTGAAAAGAACGTAGTAGTTAGTGTTGCATATCAAGTGAAACTTGAAGATGGCGTAGTAGTTGACCAATCAACTGCAGAAGCTCCACTAGATTACCTTCACGGTCACAACAACCTAATTACAGGTCTTGAAAAAGAGCTTGAAGGCAAAGTAGCTGGCGACAAGTTCTCAGCAACGGTTACTCCAGAAGACGCTTACGGCGAGCACAACGATGACTTAGTTCAACGTGTTCCTGCAGACGTATTCCAAGGTGTTGAGCAAATCGAAGTTGGCATGCGTTTCCTAGCTGATACTGACCAAGGTCCAATCCCAGTTGAAGTTACTGAAGTAGATGGCGACGAAGTTGTTGTTGATGGTAACCACATGCTAGCTGGCCAAACTCTAACGTTTGACGTTGAAGTTGTAGCGGTTCGTGAAGCGACTGAAGAAGAAGTTCAACACGGTCACGTACACCAAGAAGGCGGCTGTGGCGGTCACGACCACGATCATGACCACGAAGGCGGTTGCTGTGGTGGCGAAGGCCATGACCACGGTGAAGAGAAAAAAGACGGCTGCTGCGGCGGCGGTAGCTGTGGTTCTCACTAATACCGAATTAACGGTTTAGTTTAAGAATCTTGAAAGCCTCCCTTGTGGAGGCTTTTTGCGTTTAGGAGTCTCGCTTTTTGACCTCGCTTTTCTCTACCAAACTAAGTGTCCGCAAATCTAAGCATTCGTAAAAGTTTGGTTTTCGTTATCAGACATCGAACCATGGATGTGGTATTGATAGCACAACATTATAAGACGACGTCAGTGGAGAGTTTGTATGTCACAGCCTTTTTCAATTGCCATTCATGGTGGTGCAGGAACCATCTTGCGCGAGCAAATGAGCTATGAATTAAAAGCGGGTATTACCGAGGCTTTGGAAAAATCGGTTTTGGCTGGTTATCAAATATTGCAATCGGGTGGTGATGCTCTGGATGCGGTAGTGGCATCGGTTAAGGTGATGGAAGACAGCCCGCACTTTAATGCCGGTAGGGGCTCTGTTTTAACGCATGATGAATTTGTTGAGATGGACGCTTCTGTGATGCATGGCCGCGAAATGGATGCAGGTGCTATTGCAGGCGTTCGCCATATCAAAAACCCAATTGAGCTTGCACGTGATGTGATGCGGAAAAGCGACCATGTGTTGCTGATTGGTGAAGGTGCCGAGAAGTTTGCGTTTGAGCATGACTACACCTTTACCGAGCAAGACTACTTCTTTACTGAGCGCCGCTATGACCAACTTCAGTCGATGAAAGAGAAAGGCATCTTTGCTCTGTCTGAAGCGAAATATGATCAGCAGCAAGCTGAGAAATACCCTGACGATAAAAAGTACGGCACGGTTGGTGCGGTCGCATTAGACCAAGCGGGTAACTTAGCGGCAGCAACCAGTACCGGTGGCGTGACCAATAAGAAATACGGTCGTGTGGGTGACTCTCCGATCATTGGTGCAGGAACCATCGCTGAAAATGGCAATGTTGCCGTCTCAACAACCGGGATGGGTGAGTTCTTCCTACGTAAAATGGTCGCCAGTGATGTCGCAGCACGAATGCGTTATCTGAAAGAAGATGTGCACACCGCTTGTGAAACGATCATTCAAGGTGAATTGAAAACCATGGGTGGAGAAGGTGGCTTGATCGCTATCGATGGCCAAGGCGATATACATTTTGGTATGAACAGCTCAGGAATGTATCGTGCAAGCGTTGATACTCAAGGTCGTGTTGAAGTGAAGATTTATGCCGACGACTAAGTTGGTATCGGCTTAATTGGCTTTAGCTTATTCACTGAGATGAAATAAACAAAAGGGCGACAGATAAGTATCTGTCGCCCTCTTAGTTTTCTATGTCCCGTCCTGAAATGTGTTTACACATTGAGGACGAGAAACTAACGATATGCGTCGTTAGATTTAATTGGTTATTTTGAACCGCACTTAATAGTGTGGAGGTGGCGTCTCTTCTGATGCGTCAGCTAGATTAGAGCCATCCATATTTTTTACTTTGCCAACCACGAACTTCATCTGATCTTGCATTCTCGTGATTAACATTTGTTGTTGGCTAAGCGCTTCATTGAGTTCTTCAATGGTCTGTTCTTGGAAAGCTAGCTGACACTCTAGGTCATTTACGCGGCTTTCTAGTTGTTCAACTCGCTTTTCTGTCATCGTTCTTAATCCACATTCCAAGCTTGGGCAATGCCCGCAGAGGTGCCCGATATCACACGGTTCTTATCATCAAAGGCTGCATCATACACTACCGCACGAGGAGGGCGAGCATCTTTTAATGGCTCAGCATCGTGGCGAGAAATTCGCTTGCCATCCTGAGTATTCCACACACTCACTTGGCTGGATGGTGTGCCCGTCACCAACATACTGCCGTCATCAGAAAAACGCGCACTCGAGAAAATCAACTGTCGAGACCAGCTTTGCAATTGCGCTTGAGGTTCGCCCGTTTCAAGATCCCAAATCATCGCTTGATTGCCGCCATCAGAGGTAAAAGCCAGTTCACCATCGCGTTGTAGCGCGACTCGTACTACTCTTTGTTCATGCTCAAAGGTGCGCAACACCAAGCCCGACTCGGTATCCCAAAGGTAAGCTTTGTAGTCGTTGCCGCCTGATAATGCGTAGCGGCCATTAGAAGAGAGGGAGACTGAATTCACTTTTTCTCGGTGAGCAAGGAACTCCAGACGGCGTCCGGTGACTAAGTCCACATAGATGGCTTTTCCATTAGAAAGGCCAAGCAGTACTTTTTCACCATTGCTAGAGATATCGACATCGCGAATCAAGCCGTCGGAGATAGACCAGAGCCCTTGTGCTTGAGTCCAAGATAAGTCCCAAACGGCGAAGTTCATCTGGCTAGCGGTAATGGCAAAACGGCCATTGTCCGAGATACGGATACGCGATACTTGGTTTTCTAATTGATCTTGTGGGCCGAGTTGAGCCAACTCTTGGTCTTCGGCGAGGTCCCAAAGGAGCAGTTGCTTTTGCTGAGAGTAGAGCAGGGCGAAGCGTCCATCTCTGCTGAGTGCAAAGCTGGTGGCACCATTGGGCTCAATTTCCCAACGCTGCTCATCATCTTGGAAGAAAAAGCAACCATTTAACAAGGTGATGACAATTGTACATAGCAATGAGTGGAAAAATATTCGCATCACATCTAATAATCCGGTTTGTGTCGAAAGACATATGACTAGTATATTGTTATAACTAACGTATTCACACCAATCTAATCATTAGATTTGTGCACAATAACCAATGGCTTGGCCATTAATTGGAGAATTCAATGAAATCAGTTTTAAAAGTATCACTGCTTGCCGCAACGGTTATGCTAGCAGTTGGTTGTCAGAAAGAAGAACCAAAGGCAGAAGCTCCACAGGTAGAAGAAGTTAAAGTTGAAGCAGTAAACTTTAAAACAGAAGATGACAAAGCGGCTTACGCAATCGGTGTATCTTTCGCTAACTACCTAAGCACAAGCATTGATAAGCCAAGCGAGCTAGGTATCAACCTAGACAAAGATATGGTTCTTCAAGGTATCGAAGACGTATTCGCAGAGAAAACAGCACTTAACGAAGAAGAAACTCGCGCAGCTCTTGAAGCTCTAGACAAGCGTGTTGCTGAAACGATGCAAGCACAAGCGGCAGAAAAATCTGCAGAAGTGAAGAAAGCCGGTGATGACTTTCGCGCTGAGTTCGCTAAAACTGAAGGCGTTAAGCAAACTGAATCTGGTCTACTTTACCAAGTAATGACTCCTGGTGAAGGCGCTTCTCCAAAAGACACTGATACCGTTCAAGTACACTACAAAGGTACGCTAACAGACGGTACTCAGTTCGACAGCTCTTACGATCGTGGCGAACCAGCAACATTCCCACTAAACCGCGTAATCCCAGGCTGGACTGAAGGCGTACAACTGATGCAAGTTGGTTCTAAGTACAAGTTCGTTATCCCGCCAGAGCTAGCATACGGTGAGCAAGACACACCGACTATCCCAGCTAACTCAACGCTAGTATTCGAAGTAGAACTACTAAACATCGATAACGCTGAAGCAGCTCCTGCACAGTAATATCGGTTAAAAGCCTCGTACTAAAATACGTTGATTGAATAAAAAGCCTAACTTTGAGTTAGGCTTTTTTTATGATTTGAAGATGAGTATTTGATTTTTAAACTTGTTCTAAATCACTAGTTGCAATGTTAGCTAGGTGTGCAATTAAAATTTTCTGATAAACTTACATAAATTTGTTGATTTTTCACACGAAGGTAAGGAATAAGTGACTACTACAGAAACAGTCAATGCAGATGTGTTACTTGAAATGGAATCAGTCCACGTTATGCCATTCAGTGAACACGATAAAATCATTCTAAGATCTTATGAGGCCGTTGTTGACGGTATTGCGAGCCTTATTGGTCCGTTTTGTGAAATCGTTTTGCACTCTTTAGAAGACCTCAATACTTCTGCGATTAAAATTGCCAACGGCGAAAATACAGGTCGTCAGGTTGGCTCGCCGATCACCGATCTTGCATTGAAGATGCTAAAAGATATTGAAGGTTCTAAGCGTAACTTCTCACGTTCATACTTCACTCGCGCTAAAGGCGGAGTGTTGATGAAGTCGATCACGGTTGCTATCCGCAACGGTGAAGACCGAGTGATTGGCCTACTGTGTATTAACGTGAATCTAGACGCGCCATTCTCACAAGTGCTGCAATCGTTCATGCCTACACAAGACGCAGACGAAGCCGCATCATCGGTTAACTTCGCTAGTGACGTTGAAGAACTTGTCGACCAAACGGTTGAACGCACCATTGAAGAAATTAACGCTGACAAATCGGTATCGAACAATACTAAGAACCGTCAGATCGTGATGGAGCTGTACGACAAAGGTATTTTCGATATTAAAGACGCGATCAACCGCGTTGCTGAGCGACTGAACATCTCTAAGCACACCGTGTACCTATACATCCGCCAACGTAAAACAGAGGATGAAGAGGGTTGCTAAGCTATACACTCCTAGTGAATGGGCCAGTCTATGGCTCACAGTCAGCAAGAAGTGCCTACCAGTTTGCCGTAGCTCTGATTAAACAGGGCCACAAACTTCACAGTGTGTTCTTCTATCAAGATGGCGTCAGTAACGGCTCAGACCTTACCGTACCGGCTAACGATGAATTTGATTTAGCTTCTGCTTGGCAAAAGCTGGCTGATGAACACGATGTTAGCCTTGAAACCTGTGTGGCAGCTGCGCTAAGACGCGGAGTGATTAGCTTTGAAGAAGCAGAGCAACATCAACTAAGTGCCTCTAACCTAGCCACTGGATTTACTCAAGCCGGATTAGGGAGCTTATCGGAAGCGCTACTAACGCAAGATAGGGTTGTGCAGTTTTGAGAAAGTTAGCCTTTATATTTAACAGTTTCCCTCATACGACCGCTGCGGGTAGAGAAGGGTTAGACGCCCTGCTTGCTGCGTCCGCATATAGTGAAGACATTGCCGTGTTCTTTGTTGGTGATGGCGTGACACAGCTTCTCAAAGCGCAGCAGCCCGACGAAATACTATCGCGTGACTACATCTCCGCATTCAAACTTATGGACCTGTACGACATCGAACAGGTGTATGTGTGTCAGCGTAGTCTGAGTCAGTTTGGTCTTTCAGCAGACAACCTGCTAATCGATGTGACCACCGTTGAAGCCGACGAGTTAACGCAGAAGTTAGCTCAGTGCCAACAGATCCTGACTTTCTAGGGGACGCTATGCTTCATATCGTAAAATCAGTCGACAAGCTTAAACTTGCATTGATCTATTCTCAGCCACAGGACCAGTTCCTTTTGGTGGAAGATGCAGTGTATGTTTGCCTTCCTAATCATGAGTTATTCACTCAAATCTGCGCAGTAGAGCAGGTGTCGGTGTTAAAACCAGATCTCGATAGCCGAGGTTTACAACTACTTGTCTCAAGTACCATTGATCAAGTTGACTTCGATGGCTTCGTTAAACTGACGGTTTTGAAAGACAAATCAGTGACTTGGTAAGCGTGTTTTATCAGTTTGGTTAAAATTAGACCATCCTGAGCTCTAGACGGCTAAAAAAGATCTGTATATTTCTTGACACACCTCCCACTGCTGAATAGAATTTTGCGTCCCTAATTACGACTTGTGATTAGGGATAGATTTTTCACAAAGCTTACTTTCAAGTAAATTTCAGGAGCTAGTTAATGGCAACTATTAACCAGTTGGTTCGCAAGCCTCGTGTAAAGCAAGTTGTTAAAAGCAACGTGCCTGCACTAGAAGCGTGCCCACAAAAACGTGGTGTATGTACTCGTGTTTACACTACTACACCTAAAAAACCTAACTCGGCACTACGTAAAGTATGTCGTGTACGTCTAACCAACGGTTTCGAAGTAACTTCGTACATCGGTGGTGAAGGTCACAACCTTCAAGAGCACAGTGTTGTACTAATCCGTGGCGGTCGTGTAAAAGACCTTCCGGGTGTTCGTTACCACACTGTTCGCGGCGCGCTAGACTGTGCTGGCGTTAACGACCGTAAACAAGGTCGTTCTAAGTACGGTGTGAAACGTCCTAAGTCTTAATTGATTCTCTTTTTTAAAAAGAAATCGTTAAGTAAGGCCAAACACTATTTTATTTATTATTCTGAAAAGTTTTGGAAAAAACCTGAAGAAGACAACGGAGAATATCCATGCCACGTCGTCGCGTAATAGGTCAGCGTAAGATCCTTCCAGATCCTAAGTTCAAATCTGAATTGCTGGCAAAATTCGTTAACATCCTTATGGTTGACGGAAAGAAATCTACTGCAGAAAAAATCGTTTACACTGCACTAGATTCAATGGCTGAGAAGTCTGGTAAAGACCACTTAGCTGTATTTGAAGAAGCTCTTGAAAATGTTCGCCCAGCGGTAGAAGTTAAATCTCGCCGTGTAGGTGGTTCAACTTACCAAGTACCTGTAGAAGTTCGTCCGGTTCGCCGTAACGCTCTTGCTATGCGTTGGGTAGTTGAAGCTGCGCGTAAGCGTGGTGAAAAATCTATGGCTCAACGCCTAGCTGCTGAAATGCTAGACGCGTCTGAGAACAAAGGTACTGCGGTTAAGAAACGTGAAGACGTTCACCGCATGGCTGACGCAAACAAAGCGTTCGCACATTACCGTTGGTAATACCTTTTTAGTGCTGCAAGGTTCCTTGCAGCACTTCTTTAGTTCCTATGCTTATGCTAGGAACTATTGCTATTTCTAGGGCAAGCAATTTTTAGCGAAGCATCGCTTTTAACGCCTAATCTAGACATAGCAATAGTCCCTAAGTCTCTAATAAGAGGATTCAACCGTGGCTCGTAAAACTCCTATAGAGCAATACCGTAATATCGGTATCGTTGCTCACGTAGATGCAGGTAAAACAACCACAAGTGAACGTATTCTGTTCTATACCGGTCTTTCTCACAAAATCGGCGAAGTTCACGATGGTGCAGCAACCATGGACTGGATGGAGCAAGAGCAAGAGCGCGGTATTACGATCACTTCAGCAGCAACCACTACGTTTTGGCGTGGTATGGAAGCTCAGTTCTCGGACCACCGTATTAACATCATCGACACTCCTGGACACGTTGACTTCACAATCGAAGTAGAACGTTCTCTGCGTGTGCTTGATGGTGCAGTTGTTGTGTTCTGTGGCTCATCTGGTGTTGAACCTCAGTCAGAGACAGTATGGCGTCAAGCTGATAAGTACCAAGTTCCACGTATGGTTTTCGTTAATAAAATGGACCGTACCGGCGCTGACTTCTTGCGCGTAGTTGAACAGATCAAGGACCGCTTAGGCGCAACTCCTGTTCCAATTCAACTGAACATTGGTGCTGAAGAAAACTTCCAAGGCGTTGTCGATCTTATCAAGATGAAGGCAATTAACTGGAATGAAGCTGACCAAGGCATGACTTTCACGTACGAAGATATTCCTGCAGACATGCAAGAAATGGCTGAAGAATATCGTACAGAACTTGTTGAAGCTGCTGCAGAAGCAAATGAAGAGCTGATGGATAAGTACCTTGAAGAAGGTGAACTAACAGAAGCTGAAATCAAACAAGGTCTTCGTACTCGTACCCTTAATAATGAAATCGTACTTGCTACTTGTGGTAGTGCATTCAAAAACAAAGGTGTACAAGCTGTTCTAGATGCAGTTGTTGATTTCCTTCCTTCTCCAGTCGATGTACCTGCAATTAAAGGTATCGATGAAGATGAGAACGAAGCAGAGCGTCACGCAGACGACAAAGAACCGTTCTCAGCGCTAGCATTTAAGATTGCAACAGACCCATTCGTTGGTACTTTAACTTTCATCCGTGTTTACTCTGGTGTTGTTGAAAGCGGTAAAACAGCTTATAACTCTGTGAAGAAACAACGTGAACGCTTAGGTCGCATTGTTCAAATGCACTCAAACAAGCGAGAAGAAGTAAAAGAAGTACGAGCAGGTGACATCGCAGCCATCATTGGCCTGAAAGATGTGACTACTGGTGAAACCCTTTGTGACCAGAACCATAAGATTGTTCTTGAGCGCATGGAGTTCCCAGACCCAGTTATTCAGATCGTTGTAGAGCCAAGCTCTCAAGCTGATCAAGATAAAATGACTATCGCTCTAGGTAAACTAGCAGCGGAAGACCCATCGTTCCGCGTTGATATGGATGCGGAAACTGGCCAGACTCTGATTTCTGGTATGGGTGAACTACACTTAGATATCATCGTTGACCGTATGAAGCGCGAATTTAGCGTGAACTGCAACGTTGGTAACCCGCAAGTGGCTTACCGTGAGACTATTCGTGGTACAGCGAAAGCGGAAGGTAAATTTATCCGTGAACATGGTGGTAAAGGTCAGTACGGTCACGTATGGCTGAAACTAGAACCATCAGAAGCTGGCGAAGGCTTTGTCTTTGTGGATGAAATTGCCAATGGTATCGTACCGAAAGAGTTTATCGCTTCAGTTGCTAAAGGCGTTGAAGAGCAGATGAACAATGGTGTGCTTGCTGGCTATCCAGTTTTGGATATCAAAGCTACACTATATGATGGTTCTTACCATGAAACAGATTCAAGTGAGATGGCGTTTACAATCGCTGCCTCTATGGCTTTCAGAACGGGTGCACTTGAAGCGCAACCGGTTCTGCTTGAGCCTATGATGAAAGTTGAAGTAACTACTCCAGAAGACTGGATGGGTGACGTTGTTGGCGATATTAACCGTCGTCGCGGCATCATCGAAGGTATGGACGAGGGGACAGCTGGCCTGAAGATAATTCGTGCACAAGTTCCGTTGTCTGTCATGTTCGGTTACGCAACTGATTTACGTTCTGCGACACAAGGTCGTGCTTCTTACTCTATGGAGTTTAGTGAGTACGCTGAAGTGCCTAACAATGTTGCAAAAGCAATCATTGCAGAGCGTGGTTAAACAAAAGGAAGGCATTTTTTTTCATTTTTTGAAAGAACAATGCGTCCAAATATTGCGCTAACGAGAGTTGGCGCATAAAATAGCAATTTCTGGCGCGTCTCGCTCAATAATGAACGTGGCGAATCATAACTAGGAAGGAACACGATTGTGTCTAAAGAAAAATTTGAACGTACGAAACCGCACGTAAACGTTGGTACTATCGGCCACGTTGACCACGGTAAAACAACTCTAACTGCTGCTATCTGTACTACTCTTGCAAAAGTATACGGCGGTGTTGCTAAAGATTTCGC